>DYRY01000035.1:7234-21622 GCA_020718465.1 Anaeromyxobacter dehalogenans
AAAAATAAATCTTTTATTTTTACAGAAAAAATAAAAATAAAAAATTACTCCATAATAACTCTATTTAAAGTTTCAATAAACTCCTGAATCATAAATGGCTTTGTAATAACTCCATTAAATCCATAATTTTTATAATCAGATAATATTGGATGGTTAGAGTAGCCACTTGTTACAATTGCTTTTAAATTTGGATCTATTTTTCTTAAAACTCTAACAGCTTCCTCTCCACCCATCTTTCCTGGAACTGTTAAATCCATTATAACAACATCATAATGTTTTCCCATATTTAAACTATTTTTATAAATATCAATTAACTCCTCACCACAACTTGCAGATACTAAATCATGACCAAGCTTTTTTGCAATTCTATCAACAAGTTTTAATATAATCTCCTCATCATCCATAAAAAGAATTGATAATTTTTTATTCTCAATTGGAAAATCATCCTCTGCTGTTTGAATTAATGTTTCATTTGTTGCTGGAAGCTCAATTATAAAAGTTGTCCCTTTTCCAACTACTGATTGAACTATTAATGAACCATTGTGTTTTTTTATAACAGAGTAGGAGATTGCAAGACCTAAACCATGTCCATTTTTTTTAGTTGTAAAATATGGATCAAATATGTTTTTTAAGTTCTCTTCAGAGATTCCAACACCACTATCTTCAATAATAATTGATATGTTATTGTTAATATTTTGTGTTGTTATAGTTATTGTTCCTTTTTGATTCATGGCTTGTGAAGCATTTAAAACAATATTTTGAACAACTTGAGATATTTGACCTCTATCTATATATAAATTTGATAACTTATTTGCAAATTTATAGATACATGTTGTTTTTGAACCTGTAAGGATAAATTCAGATGAATCTTTGATTATTTTTCTAATATCTGTTAACTCTTTTTGAGGCTCTCCCCCTTTTGCAAAAGTGAGTAGCTGATTCGCAAGATTTTTAGCTCTTATTCCTGCTTTTTCAATATCATCAATTGTATGAACTATATCATTATCTTTTGAAAGAGCTGTTTTTAGATAGGAGATATTTCCTAAAATTGCAGTTAAAATATTATTAAAATCATGAGCAATTCCACCAGCTAAAACTCCAAGAGAGTCTAGTTTTTGAGCTTTAAATAGCTCCGCCTCTATTCTCTGTTTCTCTAAAATCTCTCTCTCAAGCTCTTTTTCAGTTAATTTTCGGCGTGTTATATCTCGAATATATGCAATAACCCAAGTTTTATCTTGAACTCTAAAAAATTTAGTATTCATCTCACTGTAAAAAAAAGAGCCATCTTTTTTTCTATTTATTTTATCAACAGGAATATCACCAGTTAGAACATCATCTGTTATAAAATCGGGAAAAATATCCTCTGCCCTATTAAAAAGAAGCTCTTTTAAAAACATTTTTTTAAACTCATTTTTTGTATATCCAAATATTTTAGTTGCAGATTCATTACAACCTAATATCTCTCCATACTCATTTCCTAAAAATATTGCATCTGTTGATAGCTCAACAAGAACTTTATATCTCTCATTACTCTCCTCAAGAGAGTAGAGGATTGATTTCTCCTCCCTTATTTTCTCTAAAAGCTCCCAATTTGTTTTTTGAATTGTAGTTGTTTGAATATCAACCTCTTTTTTTAGCCGAATAGCTCGTATAAAAAATATAAAAGCAATTAATGCAAGAAACAATCCAATAATAGCAATATGGTATTTATAGGTATATAAAATATTCACCTCTGTTTTATATTTTACTCCCAACCATTTTGATGTAATTTCACTAATAATACCTTTTTCTTTTGCTTTTTCGAGCCCTTTATTTAAAATTGAGTGAAGAATCGAGTTCCCTTTTTTAACTGCAAATGTATCTTTTCCATCATAGAGAGGTTTTCCAACACGTTTTACTAAATCAGCTTTTCCAGATTTAAAAAGAAAATATAGAATAATCTGTTCATCACCAATTATTATATCCACTTTTTTATCTAGAAGCTGTTGCGTGGCCTCTGCAAAATTTTCAGTCTCTACTAACTCTTTTGTTATAATATTATTTTTTTTAATATATTCAAAGGCATAATCTCCTTTTTGGGAAGCAACTTTTAGAGTTTTTAAATCTTCAATTGATTTTATATCTGTTCTATCAGATAAAACAAAAATATGCGTTGGAACATTAAAAACTATTGGTAAAAAATCAAATAGTTCTGCTCTTTTTTCACTATAAAAAAAATCTATAAGCATATCAGATTCACCACTTAAAACATGCTCTTGAGCCTTTTTAAATGATGTTGGATGAAAACTCACATTAAAATCAAACTCTTTGGCAATCCAAGTTATTAACTCAACAGAGATTCCTGAATAGTTACCCTTTTCATCTAAAAATTCAAATGGAGGATAGTGTGTTTGTCCTGTTATTAATATCTCTTTTTTATTTTTTAGATACTCAAGCTCCTCATTTGTGAGTGAGTTTTTTGAAAAAACATTAAAACAAAAGAGTATCAGAATAGGATATATTAAAAATTTCATACTACTCCATAAAGGCTATCTTATTATAAATAATTATTTTTGAATTTTCAATTTTTTGTTTCTTAAAAATTAATTATATCCAATTTTTTGAATATTTTAATTATTCAAGATGGTAGAAAAAATATGTAACTCTTATTATGAATCATTTTTGTATTTTGATGTTTACTATATCAATATAAAATTTAAAGATGTATAGGTAGTTTACCAAAAAATTTATCACCCTCTATTTTAATAACTTTAACTTTATGAATTGAGTGTTTTTTAATTATATTATCTGGATTTTCAACCCAAACATCCCAATATTCACTTGAATATCCTCTAATATATGTTAGATTATCAGATATTATCTCCTCTTCAAATAAAACATTTTGAACAGAATTAAGAGTTGATATCATTCTCTCTTTTTGGAGATATTTCCCAATCTCTCTCATGACCCTTGCTCTCTCTTTTTTTACACTATTGGGAATCTGATTTTTAAAACTATAAGCCTCAGTTTTTTTTCTTGGAGAGAATGGAAATACATGAAGATATCCTGGTTTTAACTTTTTAATAAGCTCTATTGTGTTATTAAAATGAGTCTCATTTTCTGAAGGAAAACCAATAATAACATCAAAACCAAAGTTGATATCCTCTATTTCCGATTTTAAGTACTCTATTTTCTCTATAATATCAGAAGTAGAGTCTCGTCTATTCATTAATTTAAGAATTTGGTCATCACCATACTGAAGAGCAATATGAAGATGATGCTGTATTTTTGCTGATTTTTTTAAAATATCAACAAACTCTGCTGTTATCTCATGAGGGTCAATTGAGCTTATTCTAACTCTCTTGATTGAGGATTCTCTCTCTATTTTTTCTAAAAGTGTGTTAAGATTCTCACCATTATTAAAATCTAAACCATAGTATCCTAAATGAATTCCAGTTAAAACAACCTCGTTATAAGCATTTTTAACAAGAGTCTCAATCTGTTCAATCACCTCATTTGATGGCATTGATTTCATAACAGTTCTGCCATAAGGTATAATACAATATGTACAAAAAGATTTACAACCATCCTGAATTTTTATAAATGGTCTTGTTCTTGAGTCAAAATTTAAAATCATACTATCACTACCAATGTTTTCATCGATTTCACTTTTATTTTGAGGTGGAAAGTGTTCTGATTTATCTGAATTTTTATCAAAAATAATATTTTTTTCTAAAAAATCTATATTTTCACTTAATTCAAGAGTATTTTTTTCAGAGGAATCTATATAATTCTTAAAAATATAATCAGCAATCTCATTTTTTTGAGTATTAAGAAAAACCTTTTTAACCTCAATTAAATCAGCCAACTCATCTGGTGCAATTTGTGCATAACAGCCTGTAACAATAACATCACCATCTGGATTATTTCTTTTAGCCTTTCTTATAAGCTGTCTTGATTGAGAGTCTGCTGATGCTGTAACAGAGCAGGTATTTATAATGTAGATGTCTGCAATATCATCAAATTCAACTTTTTGGTAACCAAATTTATCTAAATTTGATTCTATTAGAATTGTATCATAAAGGTTTGATTTACAACCTAATGTTTTAAATGCTATTTTTAATTTTTTCAATATAAAACCATTTATTAAATTATATTAAACAATAAATACCAAAAAATATAAAATGGTATTTATACAATAAATCCACCACCTAAAAGTTCATCACTAGAGTATAAAACCAGTCCTTGACCTGGAGTAACAGCTCTTTGTTCATTTTTAAAAACAACTGTTATTTTACTATCATCTATATATTTAATAATTGCTTTATCAGTTTTTTGGCGATATCTTATTTTAGCATCAATTTCATCACCAATTTTTGGTATTTTATTTAACCAAGTTATATTGGTAGCAGTAACCTCATTTTTCATTAAATCTAAATCATCACCAATAACAACATCTCCACTTATTGGGTCTATTGCAACAACATAGGCTGGTTTTCCTAAAGCAATCCCAAGCCCTTTTCGTTGACCAACTGTATATGAGTGAACACCTTTATGTTTTCCTAAAATCTCACCAGAAATTGAGACAAAGTTGCCAAATTTTATATCATTTGTGGAGACTCTTTTCAGTAAAAATTCTTGATAATTATCTGGAACAAAGCAGACCTCTTGACTTTCTGATTTTTGAGCAACATCAATTCCTATTTTTGATGCAATATCTCTTATATCAGATTTTACAAAATTTCCCACAGGAAAAATAAGCCTTTGAAGATGCTCCTGTTTAAGGCGAAATAGAAAATATGTTTGGTCTTTATTGAAATCTACTCCTTTAAATAAAGAGATAGAACCATCTTGTAACTCTTTTCTAATAACATAGTGTCCTGTTGCTAAATATTGAAAACCAATATCAGTTGCAGCTTTTAAAAGAAGTGGCATTTTTATATGCTCATTACATAATGCACAAGGAAGGGGAGTTTTTCCCTCCATATAGCTTTGAACAAAGGGATTTACAACATGTTTTTCAAACTCTTTTTGAACATCAATAACTTTAAAAGGTATACCAACCTGTTCTGCAACTCTTTTAGCATCAAGAATATCTTTAATACTACAACATTTACTAACATCATCCCAAACTTTAAGCATTATCCCTGTTACCTCATACCTATCCTCTTTTAAAATATGAGCTGCAACAGATGAATCAACCCCACCACTCATTGCAATAACAACCTTTTTTTTCTCTTTTATAATAATCTCCATTTTTCTCCTTTTTAAAAACTATTTTTTGTTATTTTTTTATAAAAACAGAAAAATCTGTTTTTATTTGAATATATCATCAAGTTTACTCCATGCATCATCAATAATCTCTTGAGCAGGAACATCACGTTGATTTTTATCAAAATCAATAGTTTCAATAAGATTTGCAGGAATATCATCTAAAAATCTTGATGAAATTGCCTCATATCGATAGTAACCCTTTTTAGTAAAACCTACTGTTTTAACTGATTGCTCTTTTTCAACACTACTATATGATGATAAAATTAGCTTCTCTCTTGCTCTTGTTATTGCAACATAACAAAGCCTTCTCTCTTCCTCTATCTCTGTTGCAATTCCACTTTCAACTGATTTTTTATGAGGCATTATTCCCTCATTAAAACCAATAATGAAAACATAAGGATACTCTAAGCCTTTAGAGGCATGAATTGATAAAAGTGTAACTTTATCCTCATCATCCTCTTTCTCCTCTTTAGGCTCCATTAGAAACTGAACAACATACTCTTTTAAAGTTAATTTGTACTCTTTCATAAAGTAAACCATATTATCAATAAAAAACATGATGTTTTGAACTCTTCTTCGAATAACATCATCTGATTTATTCTCTTGATGAATTTGAGTAATAAGAGAAGTATCCTCCAAAAAAAGAAGAATATCATTTTTATCAATTGTGTTATCTAAAAGCTTTTGATTTTTATCTAAAATCTCTAAAAATTGGGCAATACCATAATAGGCTTTATCACTTTTTTTTAGAAAATTTTCTCTTTTTCTTAATGCCTGAAAAAATCCAATTTTCTCGCTTTGAGAGTAGTTTACAATTCGCTCAAAACTTGTTGAACCAATACCCCGTGGAGGATAGTTTAAAACCCTTCTAATATGAATCTCTGAAAATGGATTATATAAAGCCACTAAATAGGCAATAAAATCTTTTATCTCTTTTCTATCAAGAAATGATGTTCCTCCAACAACTTTACAGGGTATTTCAGAGGAGTTTAAATGTAACTCTATCTCTTTTGATTGACTATTACTTCTATACATTATTGCAATATCTTTAAAAGGAACTTTTTTCTTTTTTAAAGAGGCTATCTTTCTGGATATCTCCTCTGCTTCTCTTGTTGGATTTGATGTTATATAGTGTGCTATTAAATCCCCTTTACCAAGTGCTGACCAAAGGTTTTTCCCTTTTCTTGAGGAGTTTAGAGCAATAACACTGTTTGCTGCATTTAATATAGTCTCTGTTGAACGGTAATTTTGTTCCAGCTTTATCTCTGTTGCAGGATGATAGTGTTGAGTAAATTTTAGAATATTTGAGACATTTGCACCTCTAAAACCATAAATTGATTGATCATCATCTCCAACAACAAAAATATTTTTATATTTTTGTGCAATTAAATCAATCATTTTAAATTGAGCATCATTTGTATCTTGATACTCATCAACAAGAATATATCTATATCTATTTTGATAATACTCTAAAATCTCTGGAAACTCCTGAAATAGTGTGATTGGCTTTAAAATTAAATCCTCAAAATCTACTGCACCATATTTTTTTAGATATATCTCATACTTTTCATAAATAGCAGCAACAGCATCTGAATCATCTGTATTTACCCTCTTTTTAAACTGCTCTGGAGTTATTAATGATGACTTTAGTTGAAGAATTCTCTCAAGCAAAAAAGAGGTATCAGGAATATCTGTTTTGATTTTATACTCTTCCTCAAAAATCTGCTTAATCATGGCTTTTAATTCAGACTCTGTATATATAACAAAATCACTTTTTAAACCAGTATGTTTTCCTTTTTCTCGTAGAACTTTAACTCCAAAAGAGTGAAAAGTTGAAACAGTTAACTCTTTAACACTCTCTTTATCAACAAGAGAGGATATTCTCTCTTTCATCTCACCAGCAGCCTTATTTGTGAATGTAACTGCCAAAATTTGAGAAGCAGGAATACCCTTCTGAAGCATATATGCAATTCTATATGTTAAAACTCTTGTTTTTCCACTTCCAGCACCAGCAAGAACCAAAATAGAGCCATTTATAGTTGTAACTGCCTCTTTTTGAGGTTGATTAAGTATTGAAAAATCAAGCTGTCTCATATATCCTCACAAAAATAAAAAGATATATCAGTTTTTAACTATTTTTTAAATTTATAAATTAGAAAATTAAATTCATATATTATTAAAAACAAAAATTCATATATTATTAATAGTTTTAATCTTAGCTCTTCTATTTTAAACCAAAAAGTTGTATAATAATCTCTCTTTTTTTAGAGGAATATTTTGGAAAACTCTATTCTAAATTCAACAACAAGATCTGGGTGTGATGCAAAAATAGACTCATCACTACTTCATAATATTTTAAATCAGAGCTCTTTTTATAGAGATAAAAATGTTTTAATTGGTTCTGAAAATGGGGATGATGCAGGTGTTTATAAAATATCTGATGATTTAGCAATTGTTCAAACTGTTGATTTTTTTCCTCCAATGGTTGATGACCCTTTCATGTTTGGAAAAATAGCTGCTTGTAACTCTCTGAGTGATATATATGCAATGGGAGGGGTTCCAATAACAGCCCTTAATATTGTTGGTTTTCCAACAGATAGATATCCAATTGAGATTTTAAAACTTATTTTAGATGGTGGAAATGAGGTTTTAAGAGAGGCAAAAACATCTCTTTTAGGTGGTCACTCAATACAGGATGATTCAATTAAGTATGGTTTATCAGTTACAGGAACAATTAACCCTAATAAAATTGCATCAAATGATGGTGCAGAGAGTGGAGATGTTCTTGTTTTAACAAAACCTCTTGGAATTGGTATTGCAATGAATTTAGCAAAGGGAGAAGAGTCGCTTTGGAACACAAAAAAAACAGTTCAAGAGGCAATAAAATGGATGTCAACATTAAATGGTGTTGCTGGTGAAGCAATCTCAAAATTTGAAATAAAATCAGCAACAGATATCACTGGTTTCTCTTTTATTGGTCATCTTTCAGAGATTGCCAATGCCTCCCAAAAGGATGTAAAAGTTTATAAAGACTCTATTCCAATTATTTATCAAACAGATAAATGGGCAAAAATGGGATTCTATCCTAAAGCATCATATAAAAATAGAGAGATATATAATCACTATATCACAACAGAGCATCAAAATGACCCTATTATTGATTTACTTTTTGATTCTCAAACATCTGGAGGAATTTTACTATGTGTTCCCAAAAGAAAACTAAAAGATGTTTTAAAATTTTTTGATGATAAATTAAACTACTCTGTATCTATTGTTGGGGAGATTACTAAACGAGAGGGAGATTTATTAAATATAGAGATTTTATAGGAAAAATTTTTCTTGTTATAAAAAACAAACAAATTTTTTATAATTTTTTTCTTGTTATAAAAAACAAACAATTTTTTATATTTTTTTTTCTTGTTATAAAAAACAAACAATTTTTTATAATTTTTTCTTGTTACTATAAGGATAAGCCAAATGAATGAGATTTTTATAGAAAATATAGATTGGGAAAACTCTATTTTAGTTGACACTCGTTCTCCAGCAGAGTTTGAAACCGGTCATATTGATGGAGCTATATCTCTCCCAATTTTAGATAATGATCAGAGGGCAAAAGTTGGAGTATGTTATAAAAAACATGGTCAAGAGAAAGCTATTGAATTAGGATTACAGTTGGCTGGAGGCAGATTTTTAGATATATATCAAACCCTAAAAAAAATAGAGAAGCAGAATAAAATTATTGTAATCTATTGTGCAAGAGGTGGAATGCGTTCTGGAACAGTTGTCTCTTTAATGAGTAGCCTTAAAGTTAACTGTTTTATATTAGTTGGTGGCTATAAAACATATCGAAACTATATTTTATCTTTACTTGAAGATGAAGATTTTTACAATTTTATTGCAATAAATGGTTATACGGGCTCTGGTAAAACTGAGATTTTAAAAATGTTAGAAAAAGATAACATTTTAACAATAGATTTTGAGGCTAAAGCAACTCATGCGGGGAGTGTTTTTGGAAAAATCCCATTTAATGGAGATAAAACAACCCAGCAACAGTTTGAAAACAGAGTTGCATCGGAATTATATAAAGCCAGATATAAATATAGTGACAAAAAAAAGCTAACTTTTTTTGTTGAAGCAGAGAGTAGAAAAATTGGTGATAATGTTTTTACTAAAAATTTTTATGAAAAAATTAAAAATGCTCCAACAATAGTTATTGATTTGCCATTTGAGGAGAGAATTAAAAGAATTTTAGAAGAATATCCACCAACTCACCCATTTTTTAAAGAGGCTTTGATTCAACTAAGAGAGCTTTTAGGGGGAGAGCTTTTTAAAAAGCTTTTAAATTATTACGAATTGGAGGATTACGATAGTTTAATTACTGAACTTTTAAAATATTATGATAAAAAATATGCACACTCAATTGATTCTAAAAAAGAGCAGATTGTTGCAAAATATAGTGGCTCAATTGAGGAAATTTTTAACTCAATAAAAAAATTTATTGATAATAATAATCTTTTATTTGATTAAAAAATAAAGAAAAATATAAAACTACAGTTTTTTTGATGAGGTTTAATATGGATTCTTGTAAAATAATTTCACATACAATTGATGTAAACGGTATGTTATGCCCCCGACCACTTATAGCAGTTAAAAATTACTATGAGAAAGCAGAAATTGGAAGCTACTTTTTAGTTACTTCTGATAGTGAGGTATCTGTTTTAAATGTTGAGAGATATTTAAAAAATATTGGGGCTATTTATGAAATCGAAGAGGATAACTCTGGGCTATTCTCTATTTTTATTGAGGTTGGTAAAAAATCACTACAATCTGATATTAGTGAAGGATATCTATTTTATATAGCTTCAGATAAAATGGGTGAAGGAGATTCCGATTTAGGAAAAATGTTATTAAAAACATTTATTACTCAAATAAAAAATCTGGAGCAACTTCCAGAAAGAGTGATATTTTTAAACTCTGCTGTTTTATTATTAACAAATACTATCATTTCTGATGAGTTAAAACAGCTTGAAACAAAAGGAGTTGAGATATATTTTTGTGGAACATGTTCTGAATATTATGCTGTAACTTCAGATATTACCGTTGGAAAAGTATCTAATATGCTTGAGATCATGGAGTTTTTACGAAAAAGTAAAGTTGTTAAAGTTTAGCAATAAAATTAAATGTTTTTATTTCTGTTTATCTTTTAACATCTGATTTAATTTATCAATCGCATCAGTATCATCTTTAGAAGAGGATTCAAGCTCTTTCTCTTCATCTTCTGCTTTTTCTCGCTCTTTCTCCTGATTTACATACTCTTCACTCATTTTACTTAAATTTGCTAAAACCCCTAATGTTGGAACTTTTTCAGGAAAATTTGATACAGCATTAAATCCAAACTCTTTTAAAATCATTTTAGAGTCTTTTGTTTTTAGTGATGTTATTCCAAAAATTGCACTCTCTTCTGGAGCTAACAAAGAGTACTCAATAGAGCCACTATTTGTTAAAACTTTGAATGTTGATGTTTCAAACTCCTTATCTTTTAGTTTAAATTTATCTTTTTTGATAAATTTTTCATCTAATTTCTCTTTTGTTGCCTTCATGAGAGCCTGTTCTTTAATTAAATCCTTATTTGAATCTCCCATTGGTAACTCAAAAGCTTGATAATGCTGAAACTTTACCTGAAGTCTATCAAACTCATTTCCCATAAATTTATCTTTATGCAAAATTTTTAACTGATATTTACCAGTTCTTTCTGATTCAATATCCATCTCAAACCATTTTTTTCCATTAGAATCCTCAACAACCATAAAAGTTATTGTTGTTGCACCAAGAGAGGGATTGTCAATAAAATATTTCTCATAAGCACCTGATTTAGGATCTGTTCTAACCCCAATCTGCTCAACAATTCTTAAATCATCTTTAACAGGTGCAATATAGCTACCTGGCATTTTTTGATTGTTTGCAAAAATAGTTACTGTTAAAAATAGTTGCAATATAATAAAAAATTTACCCATTTTTCACCTCCTGTAGTAATTTTCTCACAAATTGAATTGAGGCATCTTGAGTTGGATCCCCTATCATTCTTGCAAGCTCTCTCTCTCTATCATTATTTGATAGATATGTTATTGTTGATATTGTCTCTAAGCCATTATATGCTTTAGATACACAGTAGTGATGATTTGCTCTTGATGCAACTTGTACAAGATGAGTTATTACAAATATCTGTGCTCTTTTTGAAACTTTTGTTAGTAACTCTCCAATATAGTGTGCTGTTTCACCACCTATTCCTTGATCCACCTCATCAAAAATATATGTCTTCATCTCATCATTACTAGATAAAGTCTCTTTTATTGCCAATAAAATTCTACTTAATTCTCCACCAGATGCAATGTTTTTTATTGGTCTAAAAACTCCCTCCTCATGAGTTTTTATTAAAAACTCAACAATATCTAAACCACTCTCTGTTATTGATGATTTATCAGCTTTATGCTCAATCTGAATTAAAAAAGAGGAGTGTGGCATTGCCATTTTTCTAAGATTTGATGTTATTAAATCACTTAGCTCTAAAGCCTTTTTTGTTCTAATTTTGTTTAATTTAATTCCCTGTTCAATAAGTTGTTGTTCCTCTTTTTCAACATTTTTCTCCAAAATAACAAGCTCTTCATCAATTTTATCAATTGTCTCTAAACTCTCAACTATTGAATCAAAACGTTCAAAAAAACGACTCTCATTTCCCCCATATTTTTTATAAAGTTTCATTAGTTCATGATGTCGATATCTTAACTCATCAAGTTTATCAAAATCAATCTGATTAATTGCCTCTGCCTCACTTCTTAAATCGGAAGTTACATTCTCAATAATATAGTATGCCTCTTGAAGAGCCTCAATCTCATTATCTCCATTTGTTAAATACTCTCTATGCTGAATTAATTTTTGAATTGAGTGATTAAGTTGTGCATAAACAGAGTTATTTGAGTTATAAAGCTCTTTTATAACCTCTTTAAAAACAACTTTTAACTCATCTGCATGCTCTAAAACATTAAGTTCTGATTCAATTTTTTCCAATTCACCTCTTTTAGGATTAACAGAATCAATCTCCCGTTTCATAAAGGCATAAAACTCTTTTTTCTCCTCTAAATCCTCTTTTTGAGCCTTTAGTTTTTTTATAAGCTCCCTATTTTTAATAAATTTTTGATAAATCTCTTTATAGTTATAGAGAATTGTATCATCACCAACATACTCATCAAGAGCCAATATATGTGTTTCAGGATTTAAAAGATATTGATACTCATGTTGACTTGATATATTAAGCAGATGAGCACTAACATCAGCAAGATGTTTTAGTTGAAACATTGAACCATTTATGTATACTCTATTTTTTTTTGAAGTGGATATAACCCGTTTAATAATCAAAACAGGCTCATCCTCATCAAAATCTATTCCAATCTCTTTAAGAACAGGAACTATTGTTTTTGTTTTAACATCAAAAATCCCCTCAACAGATGCCTCACTCTCACCCATTCTAATCATCTCAGGAGTTGCCCTTCCACCAAGAAGAAGTTTTGCTGCATTAATTATTATAGATTTTCCTGCACCTGTTTCACCAGTTATGGCATGAAAACCATCATGAAAAATAATCTCTGTATGTTTTATTAGTGCAAAATTTTTAATTATTAGTCGAGTCAGCATAAAAATAGTCCCCTACATATAAAGTTTCATACATTTTTTCTTCATTAATTACAATAAGCTCTCCGGACAATCTTACCTCTTTTACTACAAAAAACTTTTTAACTCCATTTTGAGTGGTATAAATAGGACGTTCAATAATTTTACTATATTCAAGCCACCTTTCAAAAATATCTGAAAATTGTAATTTTTGAAATATAGTGTAATTATCTATCCACTTTGTTAAAAATTTTGTTAAAAATTTTAATCTATCAATATTTTTTCCAACAACCTCTGAAAGAGAGATTGCCACATCTGATAGTTCACTATTTTTAAAACTAGAGTTACAGTTAACTCCAACCCCAACAACAACAGTTGAACCCAGATTTAACAATCGTTGCTCCGAAAGTATTCCAGAGCATTTTTTTCCTTGAATTAATATATCATTTGGCCACTTTATTTCACTCTCAACTCCCAAATAGTCGAAAATAGTCTCTCTTAGTGAAACAGCAGTGAGAGATATTATCTCAAAAGGATTTGGAGCCTTTTCAAAAATCAGTTTTAAAGATAGATATATATTTTCACCAGCTGGTGAGAACCATTTTCTATCAAGTCTACCTCTTCCAGTTGTTTGAGATTCCGCTATAAAAATCTCATTACCATCAAAAGTTGACAAAAAGGCTACACTATTTGTTGAATCTACCAATTCATAGTGGTTTATTTTTTTGAAAATAGAGTTTTCTAAACGTAATCTCAACTCTCCTCCTAACCCCAATGTCATTAAGTTAAGCTAAAAAACAATTTTTCTCTTTCTTTTTTCATAAGAAAGAGAGTCATTAATAGATTTTTCTCTTTTTTTCATCCTTTATTGTATTAAAAATTCCTGATTTTGCTATCTTATATAGATATTTTGTCTATTACTTTTTTTCAAGTATTTTATAATTTTTTTTCATGTTACTCCTTCACATCTCTCTTATTTTAACTTTTTTCTCCTCTTTTATCAATATTTTCTTAACTTAATAATATTTTTCCTTTGTATGTTAAAAGATAGAATATATTTTATACCAATTTAAATATCTATTTACACAATAAAAATAAAACTGTTTTTTAAGTGTAATTTTAACTTTTTATTCTCTTATTTTAATTGATTATTTTCTCTTTACTCTTGCCTTTTTTCTTATATTTTTTATATTTTTCAAGATTTTTATTTTTCCGCTAAATAGTTACCAAAATTTTAATAGAAGAAACAAAATAAAGGGATATTATAACAGCTCAAATCTATTTTTTTCAACACCACAAAATGGGCATCTCCAATCCTCTGGAATCTCTTCAAAAAGAGTCCAAGGCTCTATATTTGAGTTTTTGTGTCCAGTTCTAGGATTATAAATATAACTGCATTTTAAACATCTGTATTTTTCTGCTCCAAGAATATACCAAAGAGCATCTAAATAGTTTGTGAAAATTGGTTTT
>DYRY01000190.1 GCA_020718465.1 Anaeromyxobacter dehalogenans
CAAGAGGGTTCAACTACTGCAACAATTGACAATACAACATTAATAACATCAGCTGCTGCAGGTGCTGGAGTTCATCTATTCACAAGTAGTAGTAACTCATCAACAGGTGGTTATGCACTTATTGAGTTTACAACAGATGGATATTTAAGTGGTGTTGATGGTGATGGTAATGCTTCTGTTCTTAATGCAAGAGTAAGTTTTGATGCTGGTGAGAATTGGTACTCTGCTGAAAATGTTTGGGATGGAGCTGGTGTAACTACAGTCACAGATGGAACCTATACATTGGAGTTTAACAATGCAACAACAACAACAGGTAACTATCAGGCTGGAGATAGAATTCTTCTTGCTTTAAATGATAATGATAATGTTGGTGCTGCTACAAGTGATTTAACTAGACTTGATGGTTTTGATCCTGCAACAGGTAACGTTCAAGCAGGTGCAGTTTTTAGATTTAATGATGGTGAACTTGATGATTCAACTGCAACCCTTAAAAGTGCTGTAATGGATACAGAAACTGGTCAAGTTAGTTATGGTAGCATTGATGTATCTTTTAATGAAACTCAAACTGGTCAGGTATTGACAGATGGAACAGCAACATTTAAAGCTAATAATGGTGGGGGTGATGCTTTTGGCAATACTAAACTTGAAGATCTTGATAGATTCCAAGATGCAGATGGAAACTTTATTCTTGGATCAAATGGTGAAACAATATCAATCTATAATGCACAGGGAGATAAAGCAGAGATCTATTTAGATGGTGGTGATACACTTAATGATGTTGTTGATAAAATCACAAATGCAATTCTTGGTGATGTTGTTGATGGTGGATTAGGTATGAAAACTGGTATTAAAGATGTTGATGATAATGCAGTAAGTTTTGTTGATACACCAACATTAGGAACACCAGAGTCACAATTAGGAACAGTTGTTATTCGTTCAACACAAGCTGGAGATAATGGTAGACTTTTCTTTTCAGGAAGTGAAGAGATTATGACAGCATTAGGTTTATCACAAAGCCAAGAGGCAACAGAAAACTCATTAAATGTTACTGTTAAAAATGGTCTTACTGGTGAAGTTATTGGCTCTGATACTGTTACAGATAATACTCTTCATGGAGTTATTGAGGGTGTTGATGTTGAGTTTGAACAAGGATTAGATATAACAGCATCCTATAATCAATCTTCTCGTAAAATTGATTTTAGTAGTGAAGCAGGAGTTAGAAAAGAGACTTTAAAAATTGTTGATAACTCAATTGATTTTCAAATTGGTGCAAATCAAGGGCAGATGTTAAATGTGAATATTGCTCAAATGGATTCACACTCTTTAAAAATTAAAGGAGTTCAAGTAACAGATCAAACATCTGCAAAAGATGCAATAACAACAATTGACAAAGCGATTGATATGGTCTCTTCAGAACGTGCTAAAATTGGAGCTTGGGTTAATCGTTTAGAACATACAATTAATAATTTAGATGTTCAAGAGGAGAACCAAACAGCATCTGAATCTCGTATTCGTGACCTTAATATTGCACAAGAGACAACTCAGATGTCTAAAAATCAAATTTTATCACAAGCTTCAACAAGTATGCTTGCTCAAGCTAACCAACAATCTCAAAGTCTCCTCTCTCTTTTGAGATAGTCTGGTTTTTAAAGTGATTTTATATGGATTTATAAATTTTTTTTATGAATAGATAAAAAAAGGGGAGTTTACTCCCCTTTTTTTAATATAAATAGAGTTTTTTTTAAGTTTTCTATAAATATATTTTAATTTTATAGAAAAATTATAATAATTGGACTTTTTATTCTATTTTTCATAGAATATAAGTGTTGTTTTTTGGAGAGTAAAATGAATATCTCATCAGTATCACCATCTCAAGATAGTTATATTTTACCAAAAGCTTCTGAAAAAGCTAAAGAGCTAACGCCTAAAGAGACAAAATCAGTAGAACAAGAAAACCTTCAACTTCAAAAAAATAGTGAAAACAGAACACAATCTACTGCTACTCAAGAGAAAAATTTTAATAATAGTAATTCTGAAGAAAAAATTGGTGAAAATTTTGATGCAAACTCAATTTTACATATTCTTAAAGAGATGTCTGAAGAGTTTGAAAAACAGAATATCAATGTTAAAGTCTCATTCTCTTTTAAAGATAACTATGACTCTCCTATTATTGAGATTCTTGATTCCAAAAATGAGAAAGTGATTCGACAAATTCCATCAGAAGAGTTTTTAAAAAGAATGGAGAATCTTGAGGAACTAAGAGGTCTTCTTTTTCATGCAAAAGCATGAGTTTTTACTATTTTTAAATATAATTTATCTACTTTTTGTATAAAAAATATATGTTTTTTTTAACATTCAGTGGGTTAAAACCCACTGTTCATTTAAAATGCCTCTTTTTTTACTATAAAAAGATAAAGAAATAGAGTGTTTTTATCGTTTTAACTAAAAAATTTATGTTTTTGGAGATAAATGAGCCTATATTTAGATGACTATAAAAAAAATCTTGATGATATAATTAAAATTCAAGAGAGTATTATATCAAATATCAAACTAAATGTTGATTTTGATTTAAACTATTTTTTTGAAAAAAGACAACAATTAGTAACAACTCTTCTATCTATTCCTATCTCTCAAGAGGAAAAAAATAGTTTTAAATATCTAAAAGATAAAATTACCAATTTAGAGTATTTAATTATTGAAGAGGCAAAAAAGATGGTTTTAAAAGCTAAAGAGGAGGAGGATTTGCATATTAGAAATCAAAATAAAATGATTAGATATTTTAAAACACTTCTTCAAAATGCAGAGTCATCAATATTTGACTCAATGAGTTAGATATGATTGATACTCATAATAACTCATTTTTATCACAAATAAATTTAATCCCTTGGTGGAAAAAAATCTATAAAACTGTTTATAAAAATATAAACATAATCTATTCAAAAGATTATGACTCCTATTTTGATATTGGGGCCTATTTTGACACTGGAAAATTTAGAAAAATTGTTAGAGAGTTATCAAAAGAGCATCTTTTTACTTTTAGAGAGATGATTCATCCAACAGAGGTTGATGATAAATCAATTCTATCTGTTCATACAGAGGAGTATTTCGAGTGGATTAAAATGCCTCTTAATCTTCGAGAGGTTTTAGCTTCAAGCCAAATATCAGAGTTGGATACAGATGCTTTTCAAACATTTCGTTATGTTGCAGGTGGAAGTTGTTTAGGTTTAAAATTGGCATATACAACTAAAAAAGCAACATTTAATCTATCTGGTGGTTATCATCATGCACTTCCAGATAAAGGTTATGGATTTTGCCCAATTAATGATATTGCTATTGCTGTAAAAAATCTAAAAAAAAACTTTGGTGTTAAAAATGTGTTAATTGTAGATTTAGATTATCATCAAGGAAATGGAACAAAAGAGATTTTTTTTAAAGATTCATCAACATTTACTTTATCAATTCATGCAAATGAGTGGGATAGTAGAGCTGGTGTTGCAAATATGGATATTGAGATTCCTACAACAATTAATGATGATAACTATCTCATGATTTTAATGGACTCTTTGCACTACATAGATCATATTTTTATACCTGAAGTGATTGTTTATGTTGCAGGAAGTGATCCTTTTGTTAAAGATGAGCTTTGTGATATGAGTTTAACTGAAGAGGGATTACTTAGAAGAGATATTATGGTTTATAATTTTGCAAAAAAAAGAGATATACCAATACTAATTTTACCAGCAGGAGGTTATGGTCGTGAAAGTTGGAAAATATATTACAACTTTATTAAATGGGTACTATTTAACGGCTAAAAATATTGCCTTTAGAGTTAAATTAGATAGTATAAGAAAAAAAATATCCCCTTATCTATTAACATATGACCCACATTTAATTGAGGGATTATCTTTAAAAGATTTAGAGGAGGAGAGTCCAAAATTTTTAAACTTTTACACAACACATGGAATAGATTTAGCATTAGAAAAATATGGAATTAAAAAAATCTTATCTAATTTTGGAATTAAAAATCTTTTTTACAAGATAAAAACAGAAAATTATACAGACACACTCTCTATTTATGATACCCAAAATTATGATAAACCAATGATTTTTCAACTCATTATGACAATGAATAAATCATTCTGTTTTGATAATTTTAGATGTAACTCTCTTGTCATTGAGTGGATGACTCTTCAAAATTATCACAAATCATTTAAATCTGGAAAATATCCTCTTCCGGAGCAAAACTATCCTGGTCTTGGATTAGGTCATATTGCTTTTGAGATGATAATTCAAATTGCAAAAAGATTAAACTTTAACTATATTGTTAACACTCCAGATCATTTTCATAATGCTGTAATATACTCAAAATATTTTTATTTTAAACGACCATCTGATTTAGCAATAATTAGAAATCTAATAACAGAGTATCCATCTTTAAATTTAGCAGTTCTCTCTTGGCTTGTTACAGAAGAATCTGTTGTGTTTAAGCATAATCATGAAGTTTTAAAATGGGATCCTGACTTTATGATTACACCAATCTCACCATGTAGAAAGTTAAAAAAATATTTTACAAATCCAGATTATAAAAAAAACTATCAGGATGCTATATCAAAATACTCTTTTTATATAGATTTTGATCTATATTTAGCAAAAAAGAGAAATTATCCTTTGATTATTCAAAAAGAGATTGAAATATTTATGGATAGCACAATTTAATCTTTATATTTTTTCTCTAAAATAGAGTATCTCTTATATAAATAGCTGGTTTTAACCTACCAAATATATAACATTTAATAAAATTTTATTTTTCATAAAGTAAAAAATAGAATCCGCTACATGTTTACATGTTTTCAG
>DYRY01000191.1 GCA_020718465.1 Anaeromyxobacter dehalogenans
TTTTTTTTTATTTATTTATCTTTTTTTTTATTTTTTTATTTTTTACGATTTTTTTGGGGTTTTTAATATCTCTCTAAGATTAAAATCTTCTGGAAAAACCTCAAGAGTTGAGGTCTCTATGGAGTTGTATAAATCGGAAGCTATTTCAAAATAAAGATTGAAAAACTCTTTAGAAACAGCAGAAAAAGAGAGAATCATTCTAAATAATCTTCTTATAAACTCTTTTTTAGTTATTACAGTTTTTTTGTTAATAGAGCTTTTTTTTAAAAAAAACATGTGAGTTAATAGTTTTTTATCAAACTTTGCAAACTCCATATGATATATTATAATTGGAGTATGTATAATATAAAATTTACTATCTATCTTTTTGATAAGAACTAAATCATCATGAACTATTGAAAATCCCTCTTTTTGAGCCATTAATGCAAAAGTTGTTTTTCCAGCCTCACTAACTCCCAAAGATAATACTCCATTTTCATCATCAAAAACAGCAGATGAGTGAAGATAAAGTGTATCAAATCTTGGCATTAAATAAACATAAATAAATCTAAATAAAAAATATAGTGGTGTTTTTGAGTTCTCTATATAAAACTCTCCAGCTAAAGAGTTAAGATTTAGATATCCATCAACTCCATAATATCTAAAAGAGACTTTATCTTCAACAAAATCCACTTTTAACAATTTATCAGCAGGTATAAAATCAACTCTTTCTGGCCAATACTCTTTGAATGATAATTTTATATAGGCATTAATCTCTTTTTTTATATCATCTAAAAGAAAAAAACCCTCAAAACTCTCAGAAATAGTCTCATTTAAAATAGAGTCGTACTCTAATGAGATTAAAACTCCACCAATATTAATAATTTTTTTCATAAATCTCCAAAAAACCTCAAACAATAGATACATACTACTATTTTTTAACAATAAATCAATATAGTTATTCAAAAAAAACAGTTTCATATATCTTTATTGAAATAAAGCAATAAAAATATTAAAAATAATTATAGTTTAAAAAAAAGTTTTTTTCTTTTTTTCATGTTTTTATATATATTTTTAAAAATTTTAATTTTACTAATCTCTATTCAAGAAAAATTCTATCTTGTTTATAGTAGAAAAAATTTATAATCTGTTTATAGTAAAAATCTAAAAGAATTTTTTTACCAATTTTAGGTTCATCCAATATATTCACATTAAAAAGATGATTAATCCACTGAATAATAAATTTTGATAATTTATTATTTTCAATAAGAATATCATCCTCTTTTGCAATTTGTGAACTTGAGAAATCTATTAAAACAACCCTATTTTTTGAAAAAATAAAGTTGTTTAATTTTATATCATTATGAATCATATTTTTATTATGGATTGTGTAAAAAATCTCAAAAATCTGTTTTATATACATTTGAATCATATTTTCATCAAATTGAGGTTTTATATACTCCATTGTGTAGAAAAAAATTAATTTAGAGTTAAATCTATCATAAAGTGGACTATTTTTGTCAATTTTACTGTTTAATAAAGTATGAATATCAAATACTCTTATAATATTTGGGTGAAAAAAATTAATAATTTTTTTAAATTCATCTCTAATTTCACTATTTCCAGTGCTTGAAAGAGATATCTTTAAAGCAATATCTTTTTCAATATATAAATCAGTTACTAATAGAACAGAATTTTTCTGATTTTGATAGATCTCTTGTAAAATCATATAACGATTATTTATTAAATCTACTTGCTGTGAAAATGTTTTAGTTGAGTTTTCATCTTTAATATTCATATTTAAACTCTATAAAATAATTTTTTAAAAAAAAACAATAAATTTATAAAATCAACTTATTTTATCTAAAATATAGCTTTTCTGCAACTATTTTTAAAAAAACTTCCATTTTAATAGTAAAAATTTATAAAAAGATATCGACATTCTACTTTAAATTCACTATATTAATATACCTTTTTATTTTGCAAATTTTATAAAATTTAGGAGTTTTATGAAAGAGCCAATTGAGTATCACAAAAATCTACTAAAAGTTCTCCATTTTGCAATGAAACAGAACTTTGAGTTTTTAGATCAAATAAAAAATCTTGAGATAACTTTAGTTACACTTTTAAAAAAAATAAAAGAGTTTCTTCATAATGAGGAGTTAATTCAAAAAATAAAAGGCTTTGAAAGAGAGCTTGGAAGTTTCTCTTTTGCTGGAGAGGAACAGAAAAAACGGGTTATATCTGATATTTATGAAACATTTAAAAATGAGGATTACTCAAATATCTCAATAGAGGAGGCAAAAAAAAGCTCTCTCTCATTTTTTTTTAACTCACTTAAAGATTATCAATTTATCTCAAATGAGGATAGAGAGAAGTTAGCTTTAAAAGGGATTCAAAATGTTATGGATATTCTCTATACTCTTCCTAAAAAATATGAAGATTATACAAAAATAGATCAAATAGAGTCTGCATCTGTTGGAAAAGAGGTTCAAATTCTTGGTTATGTTACATCTAAAAAAGTTATAACAGGAAAAAGAGTCTATATGGAGATTCAGATTCAAACTCAACGAGGAGTTTTAAAAGTTATACTTTTTAACTATAAACAGTTACAGTTTCTTTTTAAAATTCAAATCTACTATCTTTTACGAGGAGTTTTAAGTTACAACACATTCTATGGATACCATTTAGTTCACCCATTTTTAATAACTTTAAAAAGCCCCTCTGATTCTCAAAACTACTTAACTTACTCTCTAAAATATGGTGATATTGGAGTTTTAGATGAGCAATTTTCTAATTATATAAAAGATATTATTGCAATCCATAAAGAGGAGTTTAATGAGATTTTATCTGAAAAAATTTTAAAAGATAATGGCTATCCAACAATATTAGAAACATTAACAACACTCCACTCTCCAAATCCATCTCAAGTTGATTTCTCAATTCTTAACTCAGGAGAATCAATTTATCATCAAAGATTAAAGTTTGAAGAGTTTTTTCTTTTAAGATTAGTTCAATTGATGAAAAAAGATGCCTTTAGAAATCGAAAAGGAATATCAATCTCAATAGATTTTAAACTTCATCAAGATTTTTTAAAATCTATTCCATTTGAGTTAACATTTGACCAACTTAAGGCAATTTCCGATCTATTTGAAGATTTGAGATTGGGATATCCTGCAAACCGTTTAATTCAGGGAGATGTTGGTTCTGGAAAAACAGTTGTTGTTGCATCTGCAATGCTTCAGTGTGTAAAAGCAGGATATCAGGCAATTATTATGGTTCCAACAGAGATTTTAGCATATCAACATCATGCAACATTAACTAAAATGATGAAATCATTTAATATTGGAGTTCAGCTTCTTGTTAGTAAAATGAAGAAAAAAGATAAAGATACTGTTATTTTACAGCTTGAACATGGTGCTCCTCAAATATATGTTGGGACACATGCATTAATTCAAAAACAGATACGATATAATAATCCTGGATTAGTTATAATTGATGAACAGCATCGATTTGGGGTTTTACAAAGAAAAACACTCCAAGAGATAACAGCAGGAATCAATGTTACACTTTTAAGTGCAACTCCAATTCCAAGAACACTCTCAATGGGAATTTTTGGAGATTTAGATATAACATATATTGAAACAATGCCAAAATCTAGAAAACCAGTTAAAACAGCAAGTATAACAGAGGATAAGAAAGATAAAGTTTGGAGATTTATAAAAGGTGAAATATCAAAAGGACATCAGGCATATATCATATTTCCACTTATAGATGAGTCAGATGTTTTAAATGCTAATGCTTTGTTAAAAGAGTATGAGAAAATGAGTTCGGAAGATTTTCCTGATATACTTTGTGGTCTATTGCATGGTAAAATGAAAGTTGAAGAGAAAGATGATATTATGAGAAAATTTCATGAAAAAGAGATTGAGATACTCTTTGCAACAACAGTTGTTGAGGTTGGAATAGATGTTCCAAATGCAACAGTTATGACAATAATGAATGCGGAAAGATTTGGATTGAGTCAACTTCATCAATTAAGAGGAAGAGTTGGGCGTGGAAGTGCAGAGGCATTCTGTTTTTTAATCTCACCACAATCTGATGTTAAAAGGCTAAAAATACTTGAAAAAAGTAGCAATGGATTTGAAATTTCACGAGAAGATTTAAAACTAAGAGGTCCAGGAGATATTTATGGTATAGATCAATCAGGAGTTCCTAAATTTAGATTTGTAGATTTTGATAAAGATGAGGCAATTATTCTTAATGCAAGTCAAATAGCAGACAGATATCTTAAATATGACCCAGGATTAATTAAAAATAGGTCTCTAAGAGAGTTTTTAGAGAAACTTAAAGATAATAGCTATTGGAATATATCTTAGATTAAATAAAACATTGTATTTTAAAAAAATACAAAAGGTTTATCTCTTTTTCTCCTCAATAATCCACTCTTTAATCATTCCTGTTTCAGAGTCAAATTGAACCCCAATTAAAACTATTTTTTTGTTATCTAAAAGATATCTGTTGTAATACTCTTTAGTTTTTATCTGTTGGATTGCCTCTTGTGCAGTTTCTGTTAGTTTAAATTCTAATATGTAAATAGTTTTATCAGTTTTTATAACAGCATCCATTCTTCCATCATTTGTATTCACTTCTGCTTTAATTCTATAACCTAAAAGGGTAAAAATTATATAAAAAACTGTTTGGTAATATTTCTCTTGTTTTATTTTTATAGAATTATCCACTTTTGAATAAAAAACTTTTAGAACTTTAAAAACTTGATTCATATCATCTTTTTTAAAAGCTTCCCCAAGTTGAACAATTAAAG
>DYRY01000192.1 GCA_020718465.1 Anaeromyxobacter dehalogenans
GTTGATCTGCGGGCGTGCCGACTGTGTCGAAACGAGCTTGTAGAGCAACTGGAATTTATGAGAGTATATCTGGTGCTGTAATATGTAATGCACAGCCACTTGAACCAGTCTCTTATGAAGTTTGTGGTGATAGTATTGATAATAACTGTAATAGCTCTATTGATGAGGGTTTTGAAAATGTTGGAACATCCTGTTACTCAGGAGTTGGTATTTGTGAAAGAGTTGGATTAGTTGTATGTTCACAAAATGGAAGATCTGTTGAGTGTAGTGCTGTTGCAGGTAATTCAGACCCACGTGGTGAGATTTGTGGAGATAATTTAGATAACGATTGTGATGGCTTTATAGATAATGATGTAGAGTTAAATCTTGGTGTAGCTTGTAATGTTGGTCAAGGTATTTGTAGAAGAACAGGTC
This sequence comes from Anaeromyxobacter dehalogenans, assembly GCA_020718465.1. Classification (GTDB taxonomy): domain Bacteria; phylum UBP6; class JAFGXH01; order JAFGXH01; family JAFGXH01; genus JAFGXH01. The sequence continues at coordinate 415 of DYRY01000192.1, forward strand.
AAAACATCTGTTCAAGTAATAATGTTACTTGTAGTGCATCTATAGGTAGTTCAGACCCACGTGGTGAGATTTGTGCAAATGGTTTAGATGATGATTGTGATGGATTGGTTGATGAGAACCCATGTTTATCATTAAATCAGGCTCCAATTGTTCAATGTCCAACTCCACCAACAGAGAGAAACTCAACTATTGATCAATATGGTGGTCGTGCATTTACATTAAAAAACTATACATTTACTGCAAATGCAAGTGACCCAAATAGAGATGCTTTAACATATCGCTGGGAACTTATTGATGCACCAGATGGAAACAATCAGAATCCATCTCCAACAACATCATTATCAACAGTGTTTCAGCCATTCTTGATATCTGCAAGACAGGTTGGAGAGCCTCAAAGTTATAAACTTCGTTTTACTGCAACAGAAACAAACACATCCGAGCATGCATCTGCAAGTTGTGAAGTGAAATTTCTTGCAATAAGCGAAGACTATATTCATGTTGAATTAGTTTGGGGAAATGCAACTGATATGGATTTACATATGGTTGTTCCAACTGGAAATGATAGTAGTTTTTCAAGAAGTGGTGGAGATGGTGCTGACTGTAACTACTCAAACTGTGATAGTGGAACAGGAATGCCTTGGAGTGGAGCAACAACAGTGAATCAAAGACCTCACTTAGATATAGATAATATTCCAGGTTTTGGTTGTTCTGAAAGTAATTGTGGAAAACCAGAAAATATTAATGTTCCAGAACCACGGCCAAATACAGGAGATATCTATAGAGTTGGTATTCATGCTTTCTCTGGAACAGGCTCAAGTTTGAAAATTAAGATTAACTGTTTAGGTCAAGGTCAGGTTGATGTTATAAGAGAGTATGAAACAACTGAACTTGGTGGACAAGGTTGGTGGAAACCAGCTAATATCAGATGGAATACAAACTACTGTACAATTGAGTAGATATCTAAAATTTAATCTCTAAATATCATCTCATTTTTATAACTATATTTTTTACTAATTAGAAAAATTAAATATGACAAAATAATCACATAAAACACAAAAACATTTAAGACATTTTTGTCATATTTAATAATATTTTTTTGTAACTAACTATTTTTGTTAATTTATTTTAAAATAAATATTTTGGAAAATACATTGCTATAAAACTGATAGCTAATAGAATTAGCTGTTAATTATTTTTTTATTGGAGGGGTTTTATGAAAAAACTTTTTTTATTGGTTGCTGTATCAATTGCAACACTTTTAATCTCTTGTGATGACTCTGATTCTAGTAAGAAAGTTTCAGAAAATAGTATTGTTCAGGCATGTACAATTATGAATGCATGTGATTTAAATGGAGTTGAAATTAATGATTGTATTGTAGATGTAACCTATATGAGTAAACTTGATTCTAATTCACCAGTTTTATTAGATGAGGTAGGAAATCTTGATTTAAATGCAATAATATCCTGTTTAGCAAACTCTAATAGTTGTGATGATGCAAAAGAGTGTGAAAAAAAATATCTTGGAAAAGAGCGTACAACAACAGAATGCAATGAAGAAGATTTTGTTAAAAGCTGTGATGGAACAAAGAGAGTTTCTTGTAATTATGATGAAGTAACTGGAAAAAGTTATATTGTTAAACAGGATTGTGCCATTAAAAATAATATTTGTGTTAATGAAGATGGTAATACTTATTGTAAAGATTTAGTTCCAGCTGAATGTACAGAAAACTTCTCTAAATGTGAAGGTAATATTGAAAAAGAGTGTGGTATTGAGGATGATTACATATATTATGATGAAAAGGATTGTTCTTTATTCAATATGGAATGTGTTGAATCAAATGGAAAAGCAGATTGTATGCCAAAAGCTGATGCAGCAGTTTGTTCTGGTTTTGGTGCTATAAGATGTGATTCTTCAAGTTTAATACTCTGTTATTTTGGAAAAGAGATATCTTATGATTGTAAAGATATGTATGGAGAGAGTTTTGAATGTCTTGAAATTAATAAGGATGAGATAAAATATGGTTGTCAACTTCCTGAATTAGCAATAGAGTGTGAAACAGAGGCAACTTGTAGTGGTGATATTTTGAAATATTGCATAAATGGTGAAACAAAAGAGTTTAATTGTAAAGATAATGGTTATAGTAGATGTCAACTATTAACTTCAGAGGATGAAGATTCTATTTCAACTTGTGTATATTAAAATCTGGTAAAATAGTATCAATCAATTATAATATCCATTTAAAGCAACTTAGGTAATCAAAAGCTATAATATTTTGAATTGAATTGATTTCAGTTTAAGAAAAATGATATTCTCTCCTTTTTACAATTAACATAGTTATGTTAATTTTAGTAGCAGTGAGGAGACATGAGATGTTATGGTATTGATATTGGTACAACTTTTTTAACAGTTTACTCTAATGAAAAAAAAGGGGTAGTTCAGAGATTAAGGCATGAAGGAAGAATATCAGAGTGGGCAGAGCAGTTTATAGCCCAATTAGAGGATGATGAAGAGGTTTTTTTTACAGGAAAGGGAGGAGTTGATCTATCCAAACATACAAATATTCCATTTGCAGAGGAGAGTACTGTTTTAGCAGAGGCTATAAAAAATATAGCTCTATTTAAAAGTAAAGATGGAAAAGTTATGGATATTGGGGCTTCATCTTTAACACTTTATCAAATCAAAAATGGAAAAATATCAGATATATCAGAAAATTCACTTTGTGCTGCAGGAACTGGTCTGTTTTTAGAGGAGCAGGCAGAGCGTTTGCAATTAACAGATGAGGAGTCTATAAAAGAGACATCTATATTAACCCCACCACTTATTGCAACAAGATGCACTGTTTTTGCTAAAAGTGATTTAATTCATCATCAACAGGAGGGGCGTAGTAGAGAGGAGGTTTGGTCTGGATTGTGTAAATCACTCTCTGTTTCAGCAGTTAACACTCTTTTTAAAGGAGCAGAGGTTTATGGTGATGTTTTTCTTATTGGTGGAGTTACAAAAAATGAGGAGGTTTTAAAGTGGCTAAAAAGCAACTATCCAAAAGCAAACTGGATTGTTGATAAAGAGTCACCTGTTTTTATTGCAAAAGGGGCATCATTTCTTCAAGGTTGTTCAAAAAAACATATATCACTTATAGAAGGAATTAATAGTGATTTTCCTGATAGAATGCCGCCTTTAAAACTTTTGAAAAGTAGATATCCTATATTCAAAAACCCTGATATTGATAGATTTGGAAATGAGGTAAGAGTTCATAAAGAGTTAAAAAAAGAGCAAAAAGTTCTTTTAGGAATGGATATTGGTTCAACAAGTACAAAGTTAGCAGCAATTGATTTAGAAACAAAAGAGCCTCTATTTGATTTATATAGAAAAACAGCAGGAGAGCCTATTAAAGCAGCCACAGATATTTTTTCTGGTGTTCAGGATATTTTAGAGGGGTTAGATGTCGAGATATCTGCATTTGGAACAACTGGTTCTGGAAGAAAAATGGTTGGAGAGATATTTCATGCAGATGTTATTGTTAATGAGATAACAGCACATGGAGGAGCAACAGGTCATTTTTATCCAGAAGTTGAAACAATTTTTGAGATTGGTGGTCAGGATGCAAAATATATTGCTTTAAAAAATGGTAGAGTTTCAGATGTAAATATGAACTATGTTTGTGCTGCTGGAACAGGCTCTTTTGTTGAGGAGCAGGTTAGAAAACTTGGATTCTCTCTATTTGAGGTTGGAGAGATAACAAAAAATATTGCACCACCAATAACATCAGATAGATGTACTGTTTTTATGGAGCAGGATTTAAGAGCAATTTTAAAAAAAGGGTTTCAAAAAGAGGAGGCTTTATCATCTGTTTTATACTCTGTTATAAAAAACTATCTAAATCGAGTTGTTGGAAATCGTCCTATTAGTGAAAAAATATTTTTTCAGGGTGCAACTGCAAGAAATATTGGTCTTGTTGCAGCAATTGAGAATCTATTAGATAAAGAGGTTATTGTTTCCCCTTTTTGCCATGTAATGGGTGGAATAGGTGCAGCAATTATTGCAGGTGAGAGAAATTTTGGTAAAAAATCAAAATTTAACCTCCAAAAATCAATGAGTATTGAGTTTGAGGCATCAACAGAGATTTGTAAACTTTGTACAAACTACTGTAGAGTAAATCATATTGTTGTAAATGGTGGTGAAAAACTCTCTTGGGGCTATCAGTGTGGAAGGGATAGTAGTTCAACTAGAAGAAAAGAGATTTTAGAGTATAAATCTTTTGAAAATAGAGATAGTATGTTTTTTAATAATGAAACTCCAGAAAAAAAATATAAAGATATCTCTGTTTTGAGTGAAACTCCAGAAAAAAAATATAAAGATATCTCTGTTTTGAGTGAAACTCCAGAA
>DYRY01000193.1 GCA_020718465.1 Anaeromyxobacter dehalogenans
TTAAAGATAATAATCAGATTCAAATTGCTTTTTTTGCTCAAAATGAGATTGGTTTTAGTGATTTTACAATTATAACATCTATTCGAGGAGACTATTTTAAAACAGAGGGTTTCTATCCTGAAAAATGGGACTCATCAAGTAAAAATTGGATTCAACTCTCAACAACAGAGAGCTCTTTTTCTGGAAATATAGGGGTTTTATACTCACCAATATCTAAATTTGCAATAAAACTTAATCTCTCTCGCTCATTTCGAGCTCCCGATTTAAGAGAGATATTTTTTGCTGGAGCAAACTGTTATGGTTACACTTGTGGAAATCCAAATTTAAAACCAGAAAATAGTCTTAATAGTGATTTTTCAATTATTTTTTCACCAAAATGGATTGATTTTGAAATAAACAGCTTTATATATTTTATTGATAATTTTATAAATTTTGCACCTATAAAAGAGGTAAATGCACCAGAGATTTGTGAATTACAATATCAAAATACAAATAAAGCTATTTTAACTGGATTTGAAACAAAAATTGCAAAAAAAATCAGAATTATTCCAGAAAAAATCACACTACAACTATATTTTTCAACAAGCTATATATATGCAAAAGATTTAGTGGAAGATACTCCTATAGCATCTATTCCACCATTTAATATCAATACAGGGTTAAAAATTAGTGGAAATATTCAGAAATTTGGAAAATATCACTTTGGTTTATCAATAAATCATGAAAATGAACAAAATAGAGTTGCAGATGAAGAGAGTAAAACAGACGCTTACACAATCTACAATATTCAAAGTGGTTTACAGATACCGTTAAAATCTATTTTTACTCAATTTAAAATCTCATTTAATATTGAGAATATTGCTGACTTAAAATATAAAACACATCTATCAACACCATATCAAATTGGTAGAGAATTTAAATTAAATCTACAACTATCCTTTTAGAAAAAAAAGATAAAAACTCTGTTTTTGTTTGTTTATTTTATAGAGAAATTATCCCATTTTATATCTTAAAAGATCACGATATTTTTTTTCATAAATATTTTTTTTATTTTGTTCTCTTTTTGAATAATAATCAATAACTTTAAGGTAAGCCTCTTTTTGGGCAAAAAATGCCTCAATTGAGTTTGATAACTCTAATGCCTTTAAATAGTAAAACTCTCCCTCTTTTTCTCTATCTTGAGTTAAATAGTAATCTCCCCATAAAATGTAAATTAATGATAAATTAAGATAACTTCTTGATTTTAAAGAGAAATCCTCTGCTAATTTACAGTGTTGAACAAACTGCTCATACATCTCAAGTTTTAGTGTTGCCTCTGCTAAAAGTCGGTGTGTTTCATATCTAAATCCAAAAATATCAATCTCATCTAAAATCTCAATTGCAGATTTTAAAAGTGATATTCCTTTTTGATAGTTATGGTCCTGAATCTCAAGAGAACCTATATTATTTAATAACATGGCTTTTAGGTACGGATTTCCTCTACTTAGTTCAAAAGCCCTTTTATAGTAGTTATGAGCCATTTGAGAATCTTTTGTATCTCTATATATCTCACCAAGATTATTTAAAGCAACTGCTGTTTTATAAAGATTTTTCTGTTCTAAATAGTGTTGTATTGTTTTTTGTGAATAGGTTATTGCCTCTTGATATTTTCCCTGTTCAGCATATACAACTGCAATAACTTTATATGCCTCTGCAATCTCCTCTTGATAGATATCAGATTCATTAAAAGCCTCTTTTAAAACATAGTTCAGATTATTTATACTTTTTTTAAACTGATTTCTTCGATAATATATCCAAGCCTCTTTTAGTAAAATCCTAAAGTATGTTTTATTATCATTTGAGAATATTTTTGTTATATTTATATACAAAAGTGCCTTAGAAGATTGCCCTTTGAGATGATAATACTCTGAATACTCTGTAAAAATCTCAAATAGTAACTCATGATCATTAATTGCTTCTGCTTGTATTCGTGCTTGATCAAGATTTTTAAGTGTATATCTATATTGCCCTGTAAATCGATAAACTCTTGATATCTCTATTAATATCTGAATATGCTGTTTTTTATCAGGAAACTCAATATGAACAAATAGTGCTGTTGCTTGATTATAAAATTTTAAAGCCTCTTCTGTTAATCCACCAGATACAAAAGCCTCTTTTGCTGCTAATATATAGTAGTCAATAGCTTTTTTATAAACTCTTGCTTTCTCATAGTGAAAAGCTATCATTGAATCTCTATTTTGAAGGCTATTTTTACAATGTTTTTCAAGATAGATTGCTACTAAATTGTGGTAATTTTGACGCTCTTTCTCAACCATTGAGTTATAAACAACATCTTTTAAAAGAGAGTGTTTAAATATATACTCCTCCTCTAAAACAGAGTCTTTATAATCTTTTTTAAAAATCATCTCTTTCTGTTCAAGTTGTGTTAAAATATTTTTTATATTTGTTGTTTCTCCCTCATTTTTAACGAATTGAACAAGATATTTTAAAACTCCACTCCAAAAAATACGCCCAATAACAGATGCTTTTTGAATAAGTCTCTTTTCTTCAATTAAAAGTGCATCAAGTCTAGCTTGAAGAAGTGATTCAATTGATAATGGTATTGTAAGTTGTTGATACTTCTCAACATTAAAAGATAGTTTATCATTTTTTGAAAAAATAATTCCCTGATCAATTAGAACTTTAATAATTTCCTCTATAAAAAGTGGAATACCCGCTGATTTTTCATAAAATTCAGATATGAATTTTTCTGGCATTCCCTCTATTTTTCTTAAAATACTTTTTATTAAAGTTTCACTTTCAGTTTTATTTAATCTTTTTAGTTTAAGAAATGTGTGGTATTGATACTCGCTACCCCACCCCTCTTTTCTTAATAGAATCTCCTCTCTTGTCGCAATAAGAATGCATATAGGAAACTCTTGTAAAAAATTAATTAACTCATCTAGAAAAGATAAAACTAAATCGGATGCCCAATGTAAATCTTCAAAAACAATAAGTAAAAAACTCTCTTGTGATAATATTTTAAAAAACAGTTTTACATAGTTTAATTGCATCTTTTTTAAAATATTTGCATCAGATTGAATGTGTGATATATAATCATCATCAGAGTAGTCAAAACCAATAAAGTGCCCAATAATAGTTATAAATTCCCTTTTTTTGTGTGTATCTTTTATTGATGACAAATATGGAGATATCTGTTTTTCATAATTTTTTTTGTTAGTGAGAGATTTTACACCCAGAAAATTACGAATAGAGTCCATAATAAGATAGTATGGATGTCCCCCTTCATAAGATATTGTTCTTCCTTTAACAATATGAAGGTGTGTTCTATTAACTTTTACTTTTTTTAAAAATTCAAAAATAAAGCGGCTTTTTCCAACTCCCGCCTCTCCCCAAACACTAATAAGAGAGAATTTTCGATTTTTTTCACTCTCAAGAAAAAGCTCTAAAGCTAAATCAAGCTCACTATCTCTTCCAGTAAATGCAGTCTCAACTCCAAAAAGCCTATTCATCTCCGATTCAGATATCTCTTTTTTACTTAAAACTAAAAAGGCATCTTTATCATTTTTAACCCTATATCGACTCTCAACAGATGATTTTAGTTTTTGTGTTATAAAAATACCATTTGGTGATTTTTCTGCTAAATTTCTGGCATTCTTAAGAATATTATCAATAGAAACCATTTTTATTCGCATATCAGGAAAAATCTCATTCACAATAATTTTTCCTCTCTCAACTCCAATTGATATATTTAGATTTAGTTTAAAATCCTTACTATAGGCATAAAATGAGTCATATACATCAAACGAAAACTGAATAGCTTGAATAAGATCATCCTCTTTTGATGTTGGAGCACCAAAAACAAAAGCTAATCCATAATTATCAAGAAAAAGTATAGAACATTGATATTTGTATACAACATTTTCAATAATTTTAAAAAAATCAGACATCAGTTTATCAAAAGATTCACATGGAATTGTATCAAAAACAGATGATAGATCTTTTATGTCACAATAAACTAAAAAAACACTTCTTGCCTCACCTGTAATACAATGGATAACACTTTTAGATGTCATCTCTGTAAAATTTGTTTGTGTTGCTAATTTTTGAGGAGCTGTTATCTCCTCAAGGGGAATATCTATTTTTCTACTTAAAATTGGATAAACTTTTTTTAAATAACTTGAGAATTGGAATGAGTGGTAGAGAATATTTTGTTCTCCAGCAAATTCATAAAGTGCTTCATAAAACTGTTCTGCACTTTGATATCTCTTATCTCTATCTTTCTCAATTGCCTTCATTATAATCTCATCTAATTTTTGAGAAATTTCTGGATTATAAAATGATGGTTTTGGAATCTCAATTCCTAAAACTGATTGAGGTGTTTTAAATTTTTGTAAATCAAAAGGTTTCTCACCAGTTAATAGTCTCCAACCAAGAACTCCTGTTGCATATATATCGGCTCTAGCATCAAGTGGTTCTTTTCTAATTTGTTCAGGGGACATATAGGTTAATTTTCCTTTTAAATCATCATTAACTGACATCTCCTCTGTTTTTGCAATTCCAAAATCAAGAAGTTTAATATCACCCTGTTTAGATACAATAACATTATTAAGACTAATATCTCTATGAATTAGTTGAAAAAACTCATTTTCACTTTTATTATGAGCATAGTTAAGCCCTTTTAACATCTCTGTAAGAATAAAAATAACACCACGGATATTTATTGCTGTATGATTTAGTTGGTAAAAGGCATATAAT
>DYRY01000194.1 GCA_020718465.1 Anaeromyxobacter dehalogenans
AAATTTTTTTTTTAATATTATTAAATTTTTTTTTAATATTATTAAATTTTTTTTTTAATATTATTAAATTTTTTTTACTTTTTTTAACAATAAAAAGCTTCTAAAATAGATAAAAACTGTTATTTTTAACATAAAATTATTAATTTTATGTGAAGAAAAATTATAAATATAGTGATATTTTTTAGTTATTTTTTTATCTATATAATATTAGTTTTTTTTATGTTTTATAAATTGCTTTTAGAATAGGCACAATAATGATATTTTATTTGACATAACATTAGTTTTATTTATATTAGTTTTTTTTCTACTAAAAATAATATTAATTTAATCTTGCTAATTACTATTTTTTTTGATAACATACTGTTCGTTGAATGGTGAAAATAATGAAGTTGATTGTCGGATTGGGAAATCCGGGTGGCAAGTATGCTTTTACCCGTCATAATATTGGTTTTATAGCTCTTGATTTTTTAGCTGAACGATGGGGGATATCAATCTCTCAACAAAAATTTAAGGGGTTAATTGCAAAAACCAGTTTCAAAGATGAGGAGATTATCCTCCTAAAACCACAAACATTTATGAATCTAAGTGGAGAATCAGTAATACCTGCAATGCAGTTTTTCAAGCTGACTCATCAAGATATTTTAGTAATACATGATGAGTTAGATATCCCTTTTGGAAAAATAAAATATAAAGAGGGGGGAGGATATGCTGGTCATAATGGTTTAAAATCAATAGGTTCTCTTGGTGGTTCTCCACTTTTTAATAGAGTTAGATTTGGTATTGGACGTCCTAGTGTTTCAATGGATGTTTCTGATTATGTTTTATCTAATTTTTTAGAGATTGAAAAAGCGGAACTTACTGAAATAGTCTCAAAAGTTGTAGATTCAATTGAGTTTTATCTTGATAATGGTATCATAGAGTCAATTAAACATTATAAGTAGAGGAGGATTAATGAGTAAAATACTATTCATTGCACCTGTGATTGGAGTTGTAGCACTCATTTTTGCTTTTATAAAAACAAAAATTATAATCAAAGCAGATGCTGGTGATGAAAAAATGAGAAAAATTGCAAAAAATATTTCAGATGGTGCAATGGCATTTCTTATGAGAGAGTATAAATATTTGCTATTTTTTGTGATTTTTGTTGCAATATTTTTGGGTTATTTTAATTTTGGAAAATCAAACACTTCATATCTTATTGCTCTCTCATTTGTAATAGGTGCATTTACATCTGCATTTGCAGGTTTTGTTGGGATGAAAGTTGCAACAAAAGCAAATGTTAGAACAACACAAGCAGCAAGAACAGGCATTGCTGGTGCATTAAAAATTGCATTTAGTGGTGGAGCTGTTATGGGAATGAGTGTTGTTGGTCTTGCACTATTAGGTCTTGGAACACTTTTTATTCTTTATACAAAACTTTTTTCTGGAAATATCATTCAAATTCTTAATGTTTTAACAGGATTTTCACTTGGGGCATCATCAATTGCCCTTTTTGCACGTGTTGGAGGTGGAATTTATACCAAAGCAGCTGATGTTGGTGCTGATTTAGTTGGAAAAGTTGAGGCAGGAATTCCAGAAGATCATCCACTAAATCCTGCAACTATTGCAGATAATGTTGGTGATAATGTTGGTGATGTTGCAGGAATGGGTGCAGACCTTTTTGAATCTTATGTTGGTGCAATTATTGGTTCAATGGTTCTTGGAGTTTCACCAATGATTATGAGTAAGCTAGAGGTTTTTGGAGCTAATAGTATGAATGCTGTTTATCTTCCAATGCTTCTTGCCTCTGCTGGTATTGTTGCATCTATTATTGGAACATTTTTTGTTAAAACTCAAGAGGGAAAAAATCCACAAGTTGCATTAAATATTGGTACATTTGGGGCTGCAGCTCTTATGCTTCTTGCCTCTTTTTTCATAATTCGTCATTTTGTACCATATAATATGCCATCATACTATCTTGGTGCTCAAATTCCAAATCTATCAGCATCTGTTGGAATTTTTATAGCAACAGTATTAGGTCTTATTATTGGAACACTTATTGGTATCTCAACAGAGTACTACTGTGCTGTTGCCAGAAAACCTGTTAACTCCATTGTTGAGCAATCAAGAACAGGTTCAGCAACAAATATTATTACAGGTTTAGGTGTTGGGATGCAATCAACAACAATTCCAGTTCTATTTATTGCTGCTGGTATAGTTGGCTCATATATGGTTGCAGGACTTTATGGAATAGCAATAGCAGCATTAGGAATGCTTTCAACAACAGGTATTCAATTAGCAGTTGATGCTTATGGTCCAATTGCAGATAATGCTGGGGGTATTGCAGAGATGTCTGAACTTCCACATGAGGTTAGAGAGAGAACAGATAAACTTGATGCAGTTGGTAATACAACAGCAGCAATTGGTAAAGGTTTTGCCATTGGTTCTGCTGCTTTAACTGCATTAGCTCTATTCACAGCATATATGCAACAAGCAAAAATTAGTGTAATTGATATCTCAAATCCAATTGTTATGGCAGGTCTTCTTATTGGTGCAATGATACCATATCTATTTTCATCTCTTGCAATGAAAGCAGTTGGACGTGCAGCAATGAGTATGATTAGAGAGGTTAGAAGACAGTTTAATGATATTCCAGAGTTAAAAGCTGCTCTTGATGTTATGCGTAGAAATGATTCTGATATTAATAAAATGAGTAAAGCTGATTTAGAGATATTTCATAAAGCAGATGGTAAAGCAGAGTATGAAAAATGTGTTGAGATATCAACAGAGGCTGCAGTTAAAGAGATGATTATTCCTGGTTTACTTGCAGTTTTCATCCCAATTTTAGTTGGTTTTTATGATAAAACTGCACTTGGAGGTCTTCTTGCAGGTGTTACCGTAAGTGGTGTTTTGTTTGCTATTTTTATGTCAAATTCTGGTGGTGCTTGGGATAATGCTAAAAAATCTTTAGAGCAAAGTGGTGAAAAGGGAAGTGAGGCTCATAAGGCTGCTGTTGTTGGAGACACAGTTGGAGATCCATTTAAAGATACTGCTGGTCCTGCACTTAATATTCTTGTAAAACTTATGAGTGTTGTTGCACTTGTTATAGCTCCACTACTTTAATCATTATTTTCATTCAAAAGAAAAAGATATAAGTAATTTAAAAAATACAACAAATAGTATCTATTTTTAATTTTAAATTTGTTAAAAATATTAAAATTTGTTAAAATGGGTATTTTAAGGGAGTTAAAATGTCAATATTTAAAAAAATAACAACATCAATAACATTAATTGTTTTATCAACCTCTATATATGGTGCAAAAGAGGACTCTTTAAAAGATTATCTAAATAAAATATCTGATGAATCAGATAAAAACAGGCAAATTGAGATGATTGAAAAACTTGATAAATATCCTAAAAAACGTATTATTACTGAAACACTTAATCTTTTAAAAAATTTTGATAGTCCAGATAAACAGGAGTTAGCAGCTGAAATATCAGCAATTATAACAGATAAAAAATATGAGCCTCAAATTATTGAAATAATTAAAAACTCACCAGACCAAGAGGTTTTAAATGCTGCAATTTTCTCTGCTGGAAAAAATGATTTTAAAAAAGTAGCTCAATATATTTGTCCACATATTTTTACAGAGAGACTTTATAAAATATCATTTGAAACATTAACTAAAATTGGTTCTACATCCTGTAATAAAGAGTTAAAAAATGGGATAGAGAAAGGAACAAAAACACAAAAAGGAAGAATTCTTGATTTTTTAATTCAATCAAAAAATAAAGAGTTTAAATCAGAAATTTTAAAGATTTTTAATGATGAAAGTGAAAGTTTAAAGCATAAAGCAACAATTATTTTAATTGGGATGGAAAATAGTGATGCAACAGATTACTTTTTGAAATATCTTGATGAAATAGAGTCTCCATCAATTGCATTTAAAAACTATAAATCTATTAACGAGTTATATTTTGAACAAAATAAAGAGATTGTTAAAATTTTAAAAAATGGTGCAGTTTCAGATAACTCAAAAATATCAATCTACTCAATTATATCACTTGTAATGAGAGGTGAAGAGTTAACAAAAGAACAAAAAGATTTAATTGAGATTAATTTAGAGAGTAAGGATTCTCAAATTGCCTCAATTATGGCAAAATATAAAGTATTTCTAAAGCAAGAGAGTAAAGTTAAAAGAAAAAAATAAAAAGATTATTTTGTTTTTTTTAGATTATAAAATAAAAAGATTATTTTGTTTTTTTTAGATTATAAAATAAGAAGATTATTTTTTTGCCTCTTGATATGCCCACTCAAGCCAAGGAAGAAGTTTTTCAATATCCTCTTTTTCAATTGTTGCACCACACCAAAAACGAAGACCAGCTGGAGCATCTTTATAAGATTTACAATCATATGCAACTTTTTCACTATCTAAAAGTTTTGCCATTTTATCAATTTGCTCTTTTGTTAAATCTAATTTAAAGCAAACTGAGGTATTTGAACGAGTCTCTTTTGTTTCTGCAAGAAAATCTATCCAATCATGTTTTGCAACAAAATCCTCAAAAACAGCAAGATTTGCTTCAGAACGCTCTATTAATCCTTTTAATCCACCAATAGATTTAGACCAATCAAGAGCATCAATATAATCCTCATTGCAAATCATTGAAGGTGTGTTGATTGTTGAACCTTCAAAAATATCCTCCATCAATTTCCCTTTACTTGTTAAACGAAAA
>DYRY01000195.1 GCA_020718465.1 Anaeromyxobacter dehalogenans
GATGCTATAAAAAGTGAAAATATTAAAGATAACACTATTGAAGGACGAGATATAAAAGAAGGAGCAATAACTACCAGTAAATTAAAAGGAGCTTGTCCTGAAAACAATATTTTAGTTTTTGATAAGGATGGAAATGCTATGTGTACTCTAAAAACGAATATAGGATTACAAACAATTATTACTTCATCAGGAATTTCTGGAGAAGGAATTACTGGAAACCCAATCGCTATAGATTTTTCTGTAGTGCAAGCAAAACTTTCTGCAACTCAATGTGGAAACAATCAATTTGCAACAGGAATTAGCAGTGAAGGAGTTTTAAAATGTGGAGATCAAAATGATAATTCTGCCACCAATGAGATCCAAGATGTTATGGGAATCAATGGATCTGGAGGACTTCAAAGAGATGTAAATAATAAATTTGGTCTTATTGCTTGTGGAGAAAATAAAGTTCTCAAAAGCAATGGAGCTGGAGTATGGACTTGCGAAGATGATGAAAAACTCTCTGATCTTGATATTAAAAATATGGGATTCATCAAAAGTTTCACCGAAACCGATCCAATCTGGACAACAGAAAAAACAAATTATTTTCTCAAAACAGAAATAACAAATTTGTTTTCTCAAATAAAAACATTTGCAAAAACAGATTTACCAGCTTGTGAAGATGGACAAGTTTTAAAATCTGATGGAACAAGTCTTTTTTGTATAGCAGACCAAAACACTCAAAATACAGATGATCAACAAATAAGTCTCTCAGGAAATTCTCTTTCTTTGGAAAGAGGAGGAGAAAATATTTCTCTTGATAAATACCTCGATAATACAATGAGAGGTGATGACGAAATTAAAGAAGTTATTAGTACAGAAGGATATTTGAAAATTGCAGATGTAAAAGAGGAAGCTGATCCTATTTTTACAGAGAGTAATTTGAATAAAAAACTGTCTGTTAATAATTATGGTGGATTAAAAGTTCAATATACCCTTGGTTCAGATTCTAAAACTAAAATTTTTGAATTTGGCGATACAGGCGGAAGTGGATATTTAGTAGCAGGGTCTGATGGTATCGGAATAGGAGGTAATGATGGGAATTTGAAACTCTCTATTCTTCAAAACAATGGAAATGTGGGAATAGGGACAACAAATCCACAATCAAAATTAGATGTAGATGGTTCTATTGCCTTCTCTGGAACCCTCAAAAAAACAGGAGAAGCCTTCAAATGTAAAACAGGAGAAGTCCTTGTTGGATTTGATTCTACAGGTCCAACTTGTGAGCCAGTTTCGGCTGTATCTGGACCTCCAGTATGGCAGTAATTTTGACAACACAACCCTTCTTTTAGGCAAAACATTAGATCTCCAAAAAATGATATCTGTCTATAAAAAAGCAGGACTTATTCATGGAAAAGTAGCCGAAGAAACTATTTATAGAAGCATCCTCTCTCTCTCTTTGAAAAAAGAGGAAAAGAGTTTAATAAGGTAGAAAAAATATCGTCGTAAAAAAAGACGGAAAACGATTTTCAGAATTTGATATTGTGGCTGTTAATGGAAAAGAAGTGATGCCAGTGGAAGTGAAAAACAATCTTACCACCCCGATGATGTAAATCATTTTTTAGACGTTCAAATCCCAAAATTTCGTCCGTCTTTCCATGAGTTTAAAGACTACAAACTCACCGCAGGAATTGGAGGATTGGTTGTAAGTGATTCAGTAGAAAAATATGCTCAAAAAAAAGGACTTTTCGTTTTTGTCCAACATGGAGACAATGTGAGTATTGCAAATAGTGAAAATTTTAAAGAAAAATTTTTTTGCGTCATAATATTTTTCAGACTTTTTTAGTATACTTCTACGCAAATATTATTTTTTTCTACTCTTTTTTCATCTTTTAAAATTTCTCGAACTTCTTTTACCATAGCTGGATTTCCACAAATAAGAACTTCTGTATCCAAAAAAAATTCTGGAGTTTTTTCTTTAAAAAAATTTGTTACTCGACCATTTTTTCCAGAAAAATGTAATGATGGACGAGAAACATACAAAAAAAATTTAAAATTCTGAAAATCAGTATCTAGTGATTCAAAATATTTTCTATGAAATGCATATTCTTCTTCTCTTACTCCAAAAACTAAAGTTGTTTTTGTTGGAAAATTTTTTTCACTTAATTCATCAATAATCGCTTTCATTGGAGCAATTCCTGTTCCTGTTGCAACCATAATAATTTTTTTTTCTGGAAATTTTTGTCCAAAATGTCCAAATGGACCAAAAAAATTTACTGTATCTCCAATTTTTAATTGATCTATAAAGTTTGATCCTAATCCATTTTCTAATACTTTTACACAGAGTTCAAAATAAGGAAGAAAAGATGAAGATGATGCAAATGAATATGCTCTCATTATTTTTTTTTCTTCATTATTTGTCAGCACAATATTTACAAATTGTCCTGTTTTATATGAAAAATTTAGAGATTGAGGAACTTCAAAGAGAGTTTTTCGAGTTTCTTTTGCAATATATTCTTGAGAAATTACTGTTGCGGTAAAAGAAATTGGTTTCATTTTTTTTTTAAAATTATTTTGTTAATGCTACTTCATAGATTCTTTTTGTTCCTGACACTAAAACTCGATTAGCATTTACATCAAACCACATTCCTGAAAGAGAATCTTCTTCAGTGTCAATTAACATTTGTCGATCAAAAGTAGCTCCTTCCTCTCCTTTTCGAAAAATATACAGTCGTTTTTCTTCTTTCTCTAAAAACAATAAAAAATCTAGATCTGGAAGAGTAAAAATTTGATCAACTTTTTCAAATCCTTCTGGAACATCAATCATTTCAAAATCTTTTTGTTCTCCATTAAGCATTTTTATAATTCCACCTCCTTTTTTTAGAACATAAATACTTCCATCAATTGCTAATGAAATTCCATCAGAAATATCTGCATTTCCGTTATATCCAAGAGGAGATGAATAGGTATCTGTTTTTTTTACATACTTATATACTTCATTATTTTCTGGAGAAAGAATATAAATATTTTTATCAAAAAACCCAATATCTACTCCTTTTTTCCAAGAATCTGGATCTTCTGTTTTTGCAAAACTCATATTTGATCCTAATCCTTCTATTATTTGTCCAGATTCTGTTAAAAATACCATTATTTTTTTCTTTTCAAGTGGGATTCCTTTTATCACTTTTTCATCTTTTTTAAGAGGAATAGTATTATCTACTTGTTCCCCAACAATTCTAAACAAAGAAGTATCATCATATACATAAAATTCATTTTCAAAAGAAAGGATTCCTTGTAAAGAAACTTCTGGTTTTTCAATAGAAATATTTATGAGTGAATCTCCAGATATTCGAGTTGTTTCTGAAATATCATCTTTCATTTCTTGAATTTTTTTCAGATATCGTTGTGCTTCTGCTCTATATGTTGAATGATTAAAAACATCAGTTGCTTTTAATTCGATCTCATCTAAAAGCAATAATGATTCATCTTGTCTTCCTTCATTTTTTTGGGTTTCTGCAATTCCAATATCTGTCGTAATTTCTTCGAGTAAAATTTTATATTTTTCTGTTTCTCCAGACACTCCACTTGAGAGAAGTGTAATAAAACTCCAAATAATTAATAATAAAATAATTCCAATTATTAAAAATAAATATTCGTTTTTAAACTGTTTTGGTAAAATTTTTTGGATAGTATGAAAAAATGGAGGAAGAGAAATATCATGAAAAGAAAATTTTTGTCCTGATTGTTGGAGATGAGAATATATATGTTTTTCTCCTTCTAAAGATGATTCAAAAGGAAGAGCTGGATTTCCTTCTGGTTTCAGAACTCCAAATATTCCTCCTTCTTCTTTTCCAATAAATTCTTCTAAAATTTCTACTGCTTCTTGAGGAGAATGCACAGCAATCTCTTTCATTTGAGTATGAGAAATGTATCGCAAAAGACGAAGTGTTGAAATAAAAAGAATATCACCATCTTGCAATTCTCCAGAAGCAATATTAAGAAATAAATCATCTTCAATATTTTCTGCAGAAATTCCATCAGAAATATGCATTACTTTTCCAGCACGAAGAAAATAAATTTCTGAAAGCCCTAATGTAGTAAAATGAATTTGATTTTCAAATGAGAGCATAATAACAAAAGAATTTTTTTGTAAAAAATCTTCAGGCAAAACTGCTTCTTCAGTAAGTTTATCATTAAGCTCTTTCATCGCATTCTCAAATCTTTCAACAGGAGAAAGTTTTCTTTCTTCTTCATTTTCAAAAATATGTGAAAAAATTTTTTCACATATTTCATCAAAAAGTTCTTCTCCTACTTCATTTCCTTCAAATAATACCCAAATATTTTCAGAAAATCCTTCTGGAGAAAAATGCCGAAACTCACGAAATACTCCATTTGAAGATTTTCGTGCAGTAGTATAACTCTGAATTAAAAGATCCATACAAAATAACACAAATATATTTTGTTTCTATCTTTTCAAATTTTTTTTAAAAAGCCAAGTGTAATTTTTGTTCTTTTAGCGAGAAAAACAGTATTTTTAACTCTTTTTCAAGAGCAAAATTAAAAATATTTTTAATTTTGCTCTTGAATTTTAAAAATGTATTTCTAACTCATACTAATAAGAACTTGAATTACTGGTTCTCTATCTACTTCCATTAAAAGCTCTTCACGAAGATGTTGAGTAATTTCTTGTACAATTTGTTTTTCTTGCAATTCAGATCCTCGTGCTT
>DYRY01000036.1 GCA_020718465.1 Anaeromyxobacter dehalogenans
GGGTTATGTCTCTAATGAGATTATTATGGAGTTATCAAACTTTTTTGATATCCCAATTGTTGAAATTGAGGGAATTTTAAGTTTCAACACCCAGTTTAAAAGGGTAAAACCTGGTAAATTCACCATCTCTGTTTGTGATGGAACCGCTTGTCATATAAAAGGGGCTCCACTTGTTGCTGGATGGGTTTCTGAAATGCTTAAAATAAAAGAGGGTGAAACGGATGAGAAGGGAGTTTTCTCTCTTGAAACAGTTGCCTGTCTTGGTTGTTGTAGTTTAGCCCCTGTTGTAAGTATTAATGGAAAAGTTTTTGGAAACTTAACCAGAAAAACACTTCTTGGGATTATTCGAAAATATCAGAAAGAGGGAGCAGAGAATGATTAAAAAAATAAAAGTTGGTTTAGGAAGTTGTGGTATTGCAGCAGGAGCTCAAGAGGTTTATAACTATCTTAAATCTGAAATTAAAGATGTCGAGATTATATCTGTTGGTTGTGTTGGTCACTGCTATGCAGAACCATTAGTTGAGATTGAAACAGAGTCTGGTTCTCTCTTTTTTGACCATGTAACAGCAACCTCAAAAGATTTAAAAAGATTATTAGAATTAAACAATCCACTTCAATTTAATAAAAACAGAAGTAGCCTTGAGAAAATTAAAGTAACTAAATTGGCTGGAGTTATTAATCCTATCTCTCTTGATGAGTATAGAGATAATGGTGGATATGAGGCATTAAAAAAGGCTTTAAGTTTGTCAAAAGATGAACTTCTTAATGAGATTATTAAATCTGGTTTAAGAGGTCGTGGTGGTGGTGGTTTTCCAACAGGTATGAAATGGAGATTTCTATCTGCAAAAGAGGAGAAGCATAAAGTTTTGATTTGTAATGCAGATGAGGGAGATCCAGGTGCATTTATGGATCGTTCTATGATGGAATCTGTTCCTCATCAGGTTTTAGAGGGGATGCTTATTGGTGCTGTTGCAACAGGTGCAACAGAGTTAATTATTTATGTTAGAGCAGAGTATCCTTTGGCTGTAAAAAATCTATCAATTGCAATTGAACAAATATATAACAACTCTCTTAACAATCTAAATGGAAAAAGTATATCTATAAAAATAAAAGAGGGTGCTGGAGCTTTTGTTTGTGGTGAAGAGACTGCTATGATAAACTCTCTTGAGGGAAAACGGGGAACACCACGATTCAGACCACCATATCCAACAGATAAAGGCTATTTAGGATATCCAACAGCAATAAATAATGTTGAGACTTTTGCAAATATTCCAATAATTTTAGTTGAGGGTGGAGAAACTTATGCTCTTGATGGAACTCAAGGAAGCAAAGGAACAAAACTTTTTGCTCTTGCTGGAGATATCCCTTTTCCTGGATTAGTTGAAGTTCCAATGGGAATAACAATTGGAGAGATAATATATGATATTGGTGGAGCAGAGAAAGGTTCTGTAAAGGCTGTTCAAACTGGTGGACCAAGTGGTGGTTGTATTCCAGAAGAGTATTTTAATACTCCAGTTGATTATGATTCCCTTAAAGCTCTTGGAGCTATAATGGGTTCTGGTGGTCTTATTGCAATTGGTAAAAATCGTTGTATGGTTGAGACTGCAAGATATTTCCTTGAGTTTACATCAAAAGAGAGTTGTGGTAAATGCACATTTTGTAGAGTTGGAACAACAAGAATGCTTGAGACTCTTGAGAGAATCACTGGAGGTAAAGGGGTTTTAGAGGATATTCAATTTTTAGAGGATATTGCTCCAAAAATAATAAAAGGTTCTCTTTGTGGTCTTGGACAAACTGCACCAAACCCAGTTTTAGCCTCTTTAAAATATTTTAAACACGAGTTTATTGAGCATGTTTCAGATAAAAAATGCTCTGCACTTCAATGTAATCCTCTTGTGGATGTATATTTAGATCAATCCAAATGTATTGAGTGTGGTGCATGTATTAAAACCTGTCCTGTTTCAGCAATATCAAAAGATTATGTTGTAGATAACTCAATATGCACACGTTGTAATAGCTGTATTGAGATTTGCCCTAAAAAAACTATCTACAGAAGAGTTAAAGGAGGAGTTAATGGGTAGTATTAAAATAGTAATCGATAATAAACCACTTGAAGTAGAGAGTGGAAAAACAGTACTAGAGGTTGCAACAGAGGCCCATATACCTATTCCAACCCTTTGTCATGTTAATGGTATATCTCACAATACATCATGTTTTGTCTGTGTTGTTAAAGATAAAAAAACAAATCGATTTATTCCAAGCTGTACCGCTTTAGCTACTGAAGGAATGGATATAGATGCAAGCTCTCCAGAGGTTTTTGATATGCGTCAAACTGCTCTTAATTTGATTTTATCAGAACATAGTGGCGATTGTGAAGCACCATGTACAATTGCATGTCCTGCTCATGCAAATGTTGAAGAGTATATTAGAGAGGGAAAAAAAGGTAATTTTTTAGAGTCATTAAAAATTATTAAAGAGAGAATTCCTCTTCCAATATCTATTGGTCGTGTTTGCCCCCGTTTTTGTGAAAAAGATTGTAGAAGAAACTCAAAAGATAGTGCTGTTGCAATTAATGATTTCAAAAGATTAGCAGCAGATCTATTTTATGAGAGTTATATGGAGGAGCTTCCAGAGCTTGGAGATAAAAAAGTTGCAATTATTGGTGGAGGTCCTGCTGGTCTTGCTGTTGCATATTTTTTGCGTCTTAATGGTGTTTCAAGTGATATATTTGAGCAAAAAAGTAAGGCTGGAGGAATGTTAAGATATGGTATTCCTGAATATAGACTTCCAAAAGAGCTTTTAGATAAAGAGATTAACCATTTTGATAAAATGGGTGGTATAAAATTCCACTTCAACAAAAAAGTGGGTAAAGATATCACATTTAGTGAACTAAAAAATAGTTATGATGCAGTTGCTGTTACTGTTGGAAGCTGGAAAGCATCTCCAATGAGAGTTGAGGGTGAAGAGTTTTCAATCTCTGGTATAAAATGGCTTGAGGAGATATCTGAAAGTGGCTGGAGTGGTAAAAATCCTGGAAAAACTATTGTTGTTGGTGGTGGTAATACTGCAATGGACTGTGTTAGAACTGCTGTAAGGCTTGGAAGTAGTGAAGTTTACTGTTTTTATAGAAGAACAGAGGACGAGATGCCAGCCGAAAAAATAGAGATTGAGGAGGCAAAAGAGGAGGGAGTTAATTTTCAATTTCTTGTAGCTCCTCTTAAAATAACTGAAAAAGATGGAAGAAAAATATTAACCTGTTTAAGAATGGAGTTAGGAGAACCAGATGCCTCTGGTAGAAGAAGACCTGTTGAGATTCCAAACTCCGAATTTGAAGTTGAAGCAGACACTATTATTTCTGCAATTGGCCAAAAAACTGATGCAAAATTTGGTGTTACTCTTAATAAATGGGGTGATGTTGCAGTTAAAAAGGGTAATTTTCAAGTTGAAATAGGTAACAATCAAGAATTAGAGGCTGTTTTCTCTGCTGGAGATTGTACTAATGGTCCTGCAACTGTTGTTGAGGCTGTTGCTCAAGGAAGAGTTGCTGTAATGGGAATTCTTTCATATTTTAAGGGTGAGGAGTATAAAGAGCCATATCATTTAGAGGTAACTCGTGGACATTGGAATCATTTAACACCTAAAAGTTTAGTTTTTCTTAAAACTCCATCTGAAAATAAAAGGGTAAAACAGCGTTTAATATCTCTTGAAGATAGAAAAACAACTTTTCATGAGGTATCTTTAACATTTACAAAAGAGGAGATTGCTCAAGAGGGTGAACGCTGTTTTGAGTGTAGTTGTAGTGCAAAAACTGATTGTTCTCTTAAAAAACATTCAGAGAGTTATAGAGCTCAATTTAAAAAAATCTCTGGAAGAAATAGTGTTGTTGATTATGATACACGTCATCCTAAAATCATTCTTGATAGAGGAAAATGTATTAAATGTGGAATATGTGTTAAAACCTGTTCTGAAGTTATAAATCTATCCCTTTTAGGCTTTAAAAACAGAGGCTATAGCACAATTATAGATACTGCATTTTCAGCTCCACTTCCAGATAGCTGTTCCAATTGTGGTGAATGTATTAAAAACTGTCCAACTGGTGCACTTGATTGGAAAATTAAGTAAAATTATATTGTTTATTGCCTATGTCCCTATAAAAAACAGATAATTACAAAAAAAGATTAGAAATAGTTATTTTTTATTAAATAGTATATAGAAAATTGGTAAAGTTAAGCAAAGAAAATACAGAATTTATCTATAAAATTACAGATAAAAGATAATATTTTTGATAATTATTTAAGATTCAATTTAGGGTGGTGAAGATGAGATAAAAATGAATTTTTATGATTAAGATACAACAGTTGTAATAGATGGATCTATAATTGCTTTGAGAAGATTTCCCTTTTCATATAGATTAAAGATTCTAATCTCCATATTATGCTCTTGGCAGATTGCAAATGCAGTTAAATCCATAACTTTATACTGCTTCTCTAATGCTTCAGAGTAAGTTATTTTACTTAATCTTATTGCATCACTATATTTCATTGGATCTTTTGTATAGATTCCATCAACTTTTGTTGCTTTTAAAATCATATCAACATCCATCTCAACAGCACGAAGTGCAGCAGCAGTATCTGTTGTAAAAAATGGATTTCCTGTTCCACCACCAAAAATAACAATTGCACCATTTTTAAGATGCTCAATTGCTCTTTTTCTTGAGTAGCTTTCTGCAATAGTCTCCATTGGAATCGCAGACATAACACGTGCTTTTGCCCCTTTATGTTCTAAAACATCTGCAAGTGCAACAGAGTTCATAATAGTTGCTAACATTCCCATATAGTCTGCATTTGCACGTTGAATACCAGTTTTATCTCCATTAATTCCACGAAAAATGTTTCCACCACCAATCACAATTGCAAGCTCTACTCCCTCACTCTGAAGTGCAATAAGATCATCTGCAATCTGTCCAATCATCTCTTCAGAATATCCAAAAGCCTCTTTTCCTCTTAAAACCTCTCCAGAGAGTTTTAATAAAACTCTTTTTTTTACCATAAATATATCTCCACCAAAATTTAATTTTTATATAAAAAAAAAGGCGGTTACCCGCCCTTTCTTTAGTGTTGTAATTGAGCAGCAACTTCCTCTGCAAAATTATCTTGTCGTTTCTCTATACCCTCTCCAACTTCAAATCTTACAAAGTCAGAAACAGTTATTTTTGTATTTAAAGTTTTTTCAACCTCTTTTATGATAGTTGTAACACTTTTTTTATCCTCTTTTATAAAAGCTTGATCAAGAAGACATATCTCTGCATACCAGCTATTTAATTTACCAGTAACAATTTTATCAATCATCTCCTCTCTTTTTCCCTCATTTCTAAGTTGATTTGCTGTAATCTCTTTCTCTTTTTCAATTTCAGTTGAATCAACTTGTGTACGATCTAAATAACGTGGAGTTGATGCTGCAACTTGCATTGCAAGATCTTTTGCAAGATTTTGAAAAGCCTCTGTAGTATAAACTTCAGGATTTTCTGCTTTTAAAGATACAAGTGTTGCAACTCTATAGTTGATTTTATGAATATATCCATGAACATACTCATTTTCAAGAGTTTTAAAACGACGAATCTCAATTTTTTCACCAATTTTTGCAACAAGTGATGATTGTTGATCTTTTATTGTTGCTCCATTTAAATTGAGTTCAAGCAAATTATCCATATTTTCAACTTTTTCAGTTTTTAATATATCTGCAACATTTTCTGCAAAAGAGCGAAACTCCTCATTTTTTCCAACAAAGTCTGTTTCACAGTTAACTTCTACTAAAGATGCAGTTTTATTATCTTTAGATATTGAGATTGCAACAACACCTTCAGCTGCAATACGTGCTGCTTTTTTTGCTGAAGCTGCAAGCCCTTTCTCGCGAAGATAAACAAGAGCTTTCTCCATATCACCATCAGTTTCTGTTAACGCTTTTTTAGCGTCCATCATACCTGCACCAGTTTTTTCACGAAGTTCTTTAACCATTCCTGCTGTTATTTGAGCCATTTTTTCTCCTTATTCATCTGCTTCATCATGGGAATCATCATCTCTTTTTTTAGCTACAAAAGGTTTTTTATGAAAAGGTTTTTTTGCTTCAGGAGCTTTAGTTGAAGGACGTTTTTTCTCAACTTTTGTTGTTGTTTCACCATCTTCAGTTAACATGCTCTCTTCTCTTAATGAGTTCCCTTCTAAACAAGCCTCTGTAATACCTGTTGTAAAAAGACGAATGCTGCGAATAGCATCATCATTTGCAGGAATTGGATAGTCAACAAGATTTGGATTTGCATTAGTATCAACAATTGCAATAATAGGAATTCCCAATCTTTTAGCATCTGCAATTGCAAGATGTTCTCTACGAACATCAACAATAAAAAGTGCTTGAGGAACTTTATTCATATTACGCAAACCACCAAGATTACGATCTAATTTTTGAGCCTCTTTACTAATTGTAATGATCTCTTTTTTTGAATAACGTTGAAGTTGATTGGTTTCAATCATTTTTTCAAATCTTTTAAGTTTATCAATGCTTGATTTAATTGTTTTGAAGTTTGTTAGCATTCCGCCAAGCCATCTGGATGCAACAAATGGCATTCCAGCTTTTTGAGCCTCTTCTGCTATAACTCCTTGAGCCTGTTTTTTTGTTCCAACAAATAGAATTCTTCCACCTTTTGCAACAATATTTTTAGCAGCCTCGCATGCTTTTGCGTAAAGATCAATGGTTTTACGAAGGTCAATCACATGGATTCCTTCATGTTCACCAAAGATAAAAGGCTTCATGTTTGGGTTCCATTTATTGGTTCTGTGACCATAATGAGCACCCGCTTCAATCATAGATTGTAATGTCAATTCACGACTCATAAAAAAACCTCCAAGAATAAAAAAGTTTGCCTCCATCCGCAACCTCTATAAAGAGGACTTTTTTGCAACGGATGTGCGTACATAAAAGTGAATACTTATATCAAAAATCTAACTTTTATTCAAGAAAAATCGTTTTTATTATAAATTATGGTTAAAATTTTATTAATTATCTATTTTTATTAATTTATTATTTATCAATAACAAAACTATTTATCAAAACTATTTATCTCTTCTAAACTCTATAAATTTAACAGCAAGAATGCTAAATCCATATAAAATGATAAGAGGTAGTGCCATTATAAATTGAGATAGTATATCAGGTGGAGTTATAACTGCTGATAAAACAAAAATAATAACTACTGCATATCTAAAAAATCTAATTAAAGAATTTGATGATACAATATTTATTAGAGCTAAAATTATCAAAATTAGTGGAAGTTCAAAAACAATGCCAAAACCTAAAAGTGTTTTAGAGAATATTTGAAAGTAACCATCCATTGTTAATACTGGAACTAAAGTTTCTGTTGAGTAGTCCATTGCAAAATCTATAATTATTGGAAAAACATAAAAGTATCCTAAAAGAGCTCCACCAACAAATAGTAAAGTAGCAAAAAATATTACATATATAATATTTCTCTTCTCATAATCTTTCATTGCAGGTGAGAAAAATTGCCACATAAAAAAGAATATTAAAGGAAAAGCAACAAAAAAACCACTTAAAAAGGCAACTTTTATATATACCCAAAATGGCTCAAAAGGAGTTTGATAGTATAGTGATGTTTTTGGAACAAAATTCTGAAAGATTTTCTCTAAAGAGCTTATTGCATTCTCTTTGGCAACATTAGTTAAATTAGGAGATATGTTTGATATAAAATCAGATAAAGATTTTTTAAAATGAGTTGGTTCTGTTGATGGAAAATGTTTTTCAAGTGGTTTTTTCAAAATTTGAAAAATAGCTTCTGAAAAACTCCAACATAAAATAAAACCGAAAAAAATAGAAAATGCCGAACGCTTCAATGCCCTAAACAGAGCATTTAGGTGTTCGGCAAATGATTGGTCCTTGTTATGACTCAAACTACTTTCTTATACCCAACTCTTGAATTAGAGTAGCATAACGATCTCTCGATTTCTTTTTCAAATATTCCAAAAGACTTTTTCTTTTAGAAATCATTATAAAAAGTCCTCTTCTTGAGTGATTGTCATGTATATGAGTTTTGAAATGCTCTGTCAAAATTTTAATTTTTGTTGTTAACAACGCAACTTGAACCTCAGGAGAGCCTGTGTCACCATCATGTTGTTTGAAATGTTCGATAATAATCTCTTTTTCTTCTTTTAATAAAGCCATGTTTCATTGCTCCTAAATCAATAACCATACTCGGGTAGAAATATACGAGATTTATCAATTTTTGTCAAGCAAAAAGATAGATTTATTCTGTTTTAAAATCAAAACTCTTGATTTATAGAAATTTTATCTTTTTTTATTTTTTTAGAATATACTTATGTAAATATATTTATCTATTTTTAAATCTATGTAGATCAGACTTAACAAAATCCCACTCTGGAGTCTCTACTTTATCTTCACTACTATTTACATAATACCAAGGGGTTTTACTATTTGGATTTTTTAGAACATGAAAATTTTGAGCTGGCATAAAACTTTGAGCTAGAAGATATATTTTTTCACCTTTCTCATTTTTAGCCATATCAACAACTAAAACAGCATGACCTGGAAAACCACCTTTGATAAAAAAATCGCCAATATTTATATCTTCAAAATTTTTAACAGGAGTACTCTCTTTTTGAAGAGAGTAAGTTCCAGCATACATAAAAAGGAAAATCAGATATCTTCTAAATGATTTATAACTACTATCATTCTCTATTTTTTTTCTCCATTTTAATCTATTTTTCTCAATATATGGGGAGTTTCCATCATTCCAATTTGAAAATTCAAAGGCTTCACCATTTGTTAAATTAAAACCAATTTGCTTAAATTTTTTTGTTGAAAAAAGATATTCAGTTCTTACTCGTAAAATAGAGTCAGCACACTGTTGAAGGTCAGCTTTTCCAATATCCAAATCATAAACAAGATGTTGTGCATTTTGATTTCTTTTTTTTTGACCATTAAAAAGATAAACTGTATTATCATTTTTTTTTGTGGGAAGATTTTGAAGCCAATTTTCAAAACTTGATTGCCCTGTCTTTACTCTTGTATAACCAATGGGAGGAGTTACTCTCTCTTGAGCTGCAATACTATTGGATGAGTGTTCCCAAAGATAAAGATTTAATAAAATTATAAAAAACATAGAGACTCCTGAATAAAATATTTTAAATTATATAATTTTTATCTATATTTTTCACTAATTTTTTATTTTTATGAAAAAACATTAAAATCAGAGATTTGGTATGGTAATAGAGAAATATATTTGATATGGTTTTTTAAATGAAGGATATATTTTTTTAATGATTATATTATCAACACAACTATTTAATTTATCATTTGAGAATGAGAGTTTACTTTTTTGAAACTCAATCTCTCCATTTTTATCAATTAGAAGTGTATACATTTTTGTTCCATACTCTTTTATATCTCTACAAATAACAAGTTCTTTATTAATCTCTTTAAAAAAATACTCAACCTCTTTTTTCTCTATTAAATCTAATCCCTCAATTAATGGAGCATCTAAAAAAGGCTCTTTATAACCCTTTTTTAAAGTTTTTTGATAGTAGATAACACTATTACTTTTATTGCAAATAAAGTAATATTCTACTATTTGAGGATATAATTGTAGATTATCCCCACTTTTTTTACAATATAAGTTTGATACCTCTGAAGCTGTTTTAAAGTTAACAACAATATAAAGATCTAAAAAAGAGAACTCTTTTTTTGTTGCAATAAGTTTAGCAATATCTTTTGGTACAACTAAGGAGATTTTTTCTGTTTCAAACATAATATCACCTCCTTTTAAATTGAGAGATGATATTGTAAATGTTGATGTGTTGAAATCAAAATCCTCTATTTGATAGTCTGAAGAGGTCAATTTTATTGTATATTCACTTTTTAAAATCTCCTCTTTGTTTTTTAAATAGTTATATCTCTCTTCACCTCGATCATAAACATTAAGATATTCAAAATTACATCCACATGGTTCACTTTGAATTGAGTCACAAAATGAGTTAAAATCAAAAGTAACATCAATAACTTTAGAGTAGTTTGCAAGAAGTGTAGTAAAAATTAGATAATTTATAAAAAATATTAAGATTCTCATTAAAACAACCCAAAATACTATAGTATTAACAACATTTCGGGAAGTTTATTTTATAAAATTAGTTATTTTAACTACTTTTTTTAATTTAAAAATAATAAAATATTAATATTTGAGTTAAATTATTAAAATAATAGAAAATTTAAATATCAATAATCATCAAAATCATCATAAGGATCATCATCAAAATTCATAGAGGATTCATCACCATACTCCTCATCACCAAATCCGATCTCCATATCCTCCTCTTCATCTGTAAGGATTTCATGAACATCAATTGATGATGGATCTAAACTTTCTGCAATTTCAGCAATAAAAGAACCAAAAGACTCTGTATAGATTTTAAGGGAAACTAGATGTAATGGTTCATTATAGTCTAATATTGGTAAACCATCATCCTGCCATAATTCAAGCTCTTCTTCTATTTCTGACTCAAAATTAGCAATTTTTATATCAATATTGTAAAATTTTGGTACATCTGCATCGATTCCATAGTTTTCAGATAACCACTCAATAAAAGAGATTGTCTCTTCATAAAAAAAGTCCGCCCCTTCTGAATTTGGAAAACGGATGTCAACAGAGAATTGATAACGGCTTCCTAAATATTCACTCATGTTTGCCCCTTAAAAAAACATTCCTATTTTAGAATTAGATTTTCTTTTGTCAAGAAAAAAATATAATTTTAAATAAAAATATATAAAAAATTATGGTTATAAAAAAAATATTTAAAATTTTGGAGAGAATAACTCCTCAAAATTCCAACTTCCTCTATCTAAAAGTGCATTTTGCCAATTAAGATTTTTATTATATGATAGAAGGGCTGCCCATGCTGGTTCTAAAAATATATCTGCTTTTGATAGAGTAGATATTGCATTTGACCATCCTGGATTATGACCAATCAGAAGAATATTTTTATATTGCTCCTCTATAAATCCCCCTTGATAAACAATCTCCTCCCAACCTCTATGATAAAAAGTTTTTGTTATTAATAGTTTTGGTGAATATTGTATTGATAATGTTTTAGATATAAGACTCCAAGTCTCTCTTGTTCTTAATGCTTCACTAACAATAACTAAATCAGGTTTCCACTCATTTTTTGATAAAATACTCTCTCCAACAGATTTTGCCTGAATTTTCCCAATTTCTGAAAGTGGTCTCATAAAATCACTACTACTTGAAAAACTACTCTCTGCATGTCTTAAAAGAATAACTCTCTTTTTTATTCTATCCATCTCAAACCAAAAAAATTTAATAAAGTATATCTATTTTTCAGTGATGATAATCAAGATTTTTTTGAAAAAATAAAATAATATATAAAATATATATCTAAAAAGTAGATTTTTAATAAATTCTATTTACAAATGGCATAATTTTTGATAAAACAGACAACTTTTATCTCTTTTTTTAGGAAAAAATGATTGAAGAGATTGTAAAAATACATGATAAACATCAAGTTGAGATTAAACTTAATTATAAACTTGAGGATAAAAAAAAATTTGCTAATTATATAATTGACACATACATGTTTTTACCAAATAGTCTTGACATAAATCAATCAACATACTCAAAGCAAAATTTTTATAATGATATTCAAAGTTACATAAGGCTAAAAACTCCAACAGTTTTAATTCAAAATTTAGTAAAAGGTGAAAATTCACCATTTGAAAAATTAAAAAAAATTGTTGAAAGTGTTGTTCAAAACTCTATAAGATTTGAAAATACTGACTATGAACATCAAATTCAGATATATTGTAGTATTTTTAAAAGTGCTTTAAGAGATCATGTTCACTTTATTGAAGAAAAAACAGAATCTGAAGATTTGGAATTACTTATTGAGAAATATATTGAAGAGGTTCCAAAAGCAGTTTCTGCTTTTAGAGGTTTAAGGGCAACAATTACAGTTCCAACTTTAACAGATAATCAGTTTACAATATTCACATTTGGAGATGAATATATAAGTTTAATGACAGAGTATTTCTCATTTCAACTTTTTGAGTTGATACCTAAGAAAAAACTAACTGAGGAGTTGAAAAAAAAGTATGAAAAATCACTCATAGATATAATTAAATTTGAAACAGACTACAGAAGACAACATAAATATCCATCAATAAAAAAAGATGGCTCTGATAATGAGGAGTTTTTATATCGTAGAAGTGTTTTGAAAAAATATATTAGTAGTATACTTTTTTTAAATGTTAGAACACATAATGATAGCAAGTTTATGGAACAACTTCTTTATAGTATTGCAGCAGGTTTTGCAATGATTTTTGCAACTACAGTTGCTTTTTTTACTCAACAAAAATATGGTAATTTAACATATCCATTTTTTGTTGCTCTTGTTGTTAGTTATATGTTTAAAGATAGAATAAAAGAGTTGATGAGAGGTTACTTTAGCCAAAAAATCCAAAGTAAGTTTTATGACCATAAAACTGATATATTTGTTAATAGTAGGGATAAAAATATTGGTTTTGCAAAAGAGAGAGTAAGTTTTGTATCTCAAAAATATCTTACTAGCTCAATTAAAAAACTTAGAAATATAGATCGGATAACAGCTCTTGATAATTTAGCAACAGGTGAAAATATTTTATTATATAGAAAAAATATAAAAATAAACTCACTTAAACTAAAAAAATACTATAAAAACTTTACAGTAGAGGGAATAAATGACATTATTCGTCTTGGAATAGGTGATTTTTTGAAAAAAATGGATAATTCAGAAACACTTCTTCATTTTTATAAAGAGAATCAATATAAAAAGATAAAAGGAGATAGAGTTTATCATATAAATATTATTATTCAATACAATATGGATGGAATTATTGAGTATAGGCGTTTTAGAATTATATCCAATAGAGAGGGTATTAAACGAATCGAAAAAGTTTGTGAATTATAATTGTAGTTGTTTTTATATCATTTCTCTATTTTTTTTACAAAAAGTAAAATTAACACTATCCTTGGTTTTTATGGAGAATTAATAGTTTATGGAGTTACTATTTTTAATTTTTTTTACAATATTAGATAGTGATGAGATGTATAATTTAGTTATATCAGAAAATCGAACATCTCAAACTGTTTTTGAAGCTAATCGTTCTATTAAAATTATAACCGCAAAAGAGATTCAGGCATCTGGAGTAACATCAATTCAGGCAATTTTAGAGCAAATTGGGGGAGTTTCAATTGCAAAAAGAGGAAGTGGTTTTCAGGCTGATGTCTCAATGCAAGGGGGAAATTTTGAGCAGGTTCTGATTTTTATAGATGGAATGAGATGGAGTTCACCACAAACTGGACATCATCTTTTGGATATACCAATTCCAAGCTCATCAATTGAGAAAATAGAGATAATAAAAGGTCACAGCTCATCACAATATGGGGCAAATGGTATTAGTGGTGTTATTCATATAAAAACAAAAAAAGGATACTCTGATAGTGGTAGCTTTTTTATTACATCTGGTGATTATAATTTTTTTGAAGGTGGAGTATCTGGAGATAAATATTTAAACAATAGTGGTCTACATGCATCAATTTTTAACTCAAAAACTGATGGTTATATTAAAAATACAGATGGGGATAAAAAACAGTTTTTTACAAGAGGATTTATAAAACATGGAGAAGGTGAGAGTTCAATCTCTTTGGGTTATGAAAAAAAAGAGTTTGGATTAAGCAACTACTACTCTCAATTTTTTCCAAATGAGTGGGAAAAAACAGAGAGTTTATTTATAAACTACTCATTTAATTTAGAAATATCTAAATTAACACTAAAAAGTAATATCTACTATAATAAAAGGAGTGACCACTTTATTCTTGATAAAAGTAATAGAGCTTTTTATCAAAATAGACATCAATTAAATTTATTGGGTGGAGTTTTTCAGGGTTTTTTAAAAACTAATTTTGGAGAGACTCATTTAGGTTTTGAAAGCTCATTAGAGGATATTGATAGTGAATCTTTAGGAGATCATAATAGAGTTCAGATTGCAACAATAGGTGGACACAAATTACAACTTAATATGTTTGATTTTTCTGCCAATTTTTATATTCATAAACTATCAGATGATATTACATTTGCAACTGATTTAAGTGGTGGCTACTATATTTTAGAGAAGTTAAAGCTTTATCTCTCTTTTGGAAAA
Source organism: Anaeromyxobacter dehalogenans (assembly GCA_020718465.1). Lineage (GTDB taxonomy): Bacteria > UBP6 > JAFGXH01 > JAFGXH01 > JAFGXH01 > JAFGXH01. The sequence goes on from DYRY01000036.1 coordinate 14,278, forward strand.
TCCTTTAGAGTTCCAACTTTCACAGAGTATTACTACAAATCACCAGCCAATGAAGGAGATTCCAACTTAAAACCAGAAGAGGCTATCTCTATTGAAACAGGTTTTTTATGGATTAAAAAAGATTTTCAAATCTCATCAAATATATACTATATGATGGGAGATAATTTTATTGATTGGTATCTAAAAGATGAGAAAATATGGGTTGCCTCCAATATAAGAGATATTAAAAGGGTTGGTTTTGAGTTCTCAACACTGCTTAATATTGATAAAACTAAAGTATCATTTGATTATAACTATATTTATATAAATAAATCTGATTTAGATAGAGTTTATAAGTATAGTGATAAAGTGATATCTCAAAAGTTTTTACTAAAAATATGGGGAGATATTTCAAAGAGTTTTAACTACTATACTGCTATAAATTTTAACTATATTGATAAATCTAATCAATATCTTACAGTATATTTTAGATTATCACTAAGATTAGATAATATAAGTGAGATTTTTATTGAAGCAGATAATATATTTAATGAAAAATATAATGAACCATCTGGCATTGAGGCATCTGGAAGATGGATAAAGGGTGGATATAAAATTATTTTTTAAAGAACAAAATTATTTTTTAAAGAACAAAATTATTTTTATGGATTATTATGATTATTTTAGGAATAGACCCAGGTTCACGCCTTATGGGTTATGGTCTTATACAAAAAGATGGAAGTAAGCTAATATATCTTCATAGTGGTACAATTGATATAAATGATATGCTTATGAGTAAGAAATTAGAGGAGATATACATAATAATATCAAACATTATTGATGAGTATAAACCAGATTTACTATCTATTGAGAGTGTTTTTTATGCAAAAAATGTTCAGTCTACAATAAAACTAGCACATGCTAGAGCAATTCCAATTCTAATAGCACAAATAAATAAAATACCAGTCTATCAGTTTACCCCTTTAGAGGTAAAACAGAGTGTTGTTGGTTATGGTCGAGCAGAGAAACAACAGGTTCAAGAGATGGTAAAAATTCTTCTTAAACTTGATAAAAAAGCACCTGCTGATGCTTCAGATGCTCTTGCATTAGCAATAACTTGTTCAACTACAGTTCAATTTGATAAAGAAAATCATAGAACATGATATATTATAGCTCTTTCTATAAATAAAAAAGTAAAAATCTTTTTTTTTATAAGAAGTAAAAACAAAAAAAAATCATAATCCCCAGCCACCAGAAATATTAATTTGAGTTCCTGTAATATATGATGCTTGATCTGAAATAAGATATTTCACTGCTGAGGATATCTCATCAAGTTTTCCAAAGCGATTCATTGGGATATCAGTGGGTTTTGATTCAGAGTTCTCCATAATTCCTGGAGATATCATATTTGCAGAGATATTAAACTCACCAAAAGCTTTTGCAATAGAGAGAGTGAGTTGCCATATTCCACTTTTAGCAATATAGTATGGGGTTATCAATGTTTTAGATATAGGAAGACCAGAGTTAACATATCCAATATTGATGATTTTTCCAAACTGATTATTTGAGAAGATTTTCAACATATAGTGAGAAATATAGTAGTTTGCCATTAAGTTTTGATTTATAATAAAATCCCAATCATCAATTGTTAACTCTTTTATATTTTTTTTTAGATAATCTCCTGCATTGTTTACTAAAATTGTGAAATCTTTTTTTAAACTTAAATTTTTGAGGGGGTTAAAAAAATCGGCCACACTAGTTTTATCAGAGGAGTCTAATTTTATAGCTAAAGATTCAATATTATAGTTTTGTGATAGAGTGTTAACAAGAGTTTCTGCCTCAAAAGAGGATTTTCTGTAGGTTATAACTACATTAACTCCAATAGAGGCTAAAGTATGTGCAATATCAGCACCAATCCCTTTTGCTCCACCAGTTATTAAAGCCCATGTTCCTTTTATCTTATGATAACTAAAATTTTCCAATGCTCTCCTAAAAATATACTATTTTTTAATTTAGAAGAGTTTAGAATTTATTAAAAATCAAATCTCTTCAGCCTCAATTAAAATATCTATCAACTTCAGTGGGTTAAAACCCACTGTTCATGTAATGATTTTATATCTTAAAGAAAAATATAAAAGAAATAATAATACATGAACAGGGTACTTTTGTGCCCTGTATGAATAAAAAAAATTTATTCATGTAGATGTGAGTAAATCAATTTCATCTTTAATATCTTCAATATTATAATCAATTATAGAAATATCTCTTAAAAACAGCTCTTTTTGGAATGATATAATATCTATTTCTGCAAATTCTGCTGCTTTTCCAAGTGATATTTTGTGTTCCCTGTAAAGTTCAATTGATGATAGAAGTTTTAATTTTTTAGAAATTTGATATTCACTCAAATCAAAAGCATAAAGAAAATCTTTTGATATCTCCATCTCTACTCTTATTCTCTCCATTACTGACTCCTTTTAGAGTTTAAACATATTTAAATTATATTAAATCAAAAGGATAACCTTTGTGTTTATAAATATCTCTTACAATAGCATCAATATCCTCTTCACTACTCTCTATTAGAGTATCTAAAAGCTCAATTATAGATTTTTTTTCAGCTAAAAATATTTTTGTTGTTAACTCAATCTCTTGAAAAGAGTGTTCACCTCCTTTTGTTTTGATTGTTTCGGATGTTCTGCTTAAAATTGCACTTAAAGAGTATAATTTAATTGTAATTTGGGATATTTTTTTTAAAAAAAACTGATTTTTTAAGATATCTTTCTCATTTTTTTTAAAAGCACTCTCTATTGTTTGCCAAAATCTTTGAACTATATCAAGAAAGAGATCTCTCTCCTTTTTTAAAATTGGATTAACTCTATCTAAATCATTATTAACAGTTGCTGCAGAGATTTTATGAACTAAAATATCAGAGAAAATAGTTAGTGATTTAAGTGGTTCAGTTAAAGCTTTTAAAAAAGATAGCTCTTTTTTAGTATCGCTCTCTTTATTAATCCCAGAGTAGGCTATAAAAAGTTTTAGAATATCATTTGTACCTTGAAAGAAATATATTACTCTACTCTCTTTAAGAAGTTTTGAAAGCTCATGAGTTGCCAAATATGAGACTCCAGAGCATATTTTTATAGCATTATCAAGATGTTTAATCATAGATTCAGAACCAAATATTTTGCAAACTGCTGCCTCAATTGCATATTGTTCTGTTCCAGCATCTATAAATGCAGATGTTAGATATAACATGCTTTCTAAAATAAAAGTATCGCTAACCATATTATAGATTTTCTCTTGAACTAAACCATATTCTGAAATAGTTTTACCAAACTGTTTTCTTTGAAGAGCATACTCTGTGGTTATTTTAGATATTTTTTTTAAAACTCCAAGAGTTTCAGCTGCAAGCTCTAATCTTCCAAAATTAAGAGTATTTACAGCATTTTTGAATCCATCACCCTCTTCACCAAGAAGTTGAGACTCATCCACTTCAACATCATTAAAATATATTTCAGAAACTCCAAGTTCATTAAGTCCGCTTAATTTTTCTGCTTTTCCTGATTCGATACCATCTGTTCTATTAACTAAGAAGAGTGATAGCTCATCTCGATTTTTTTCAAACTTTGGTTTTCTCATTTTTGCAAGAACAATAAAGGCATCAGCATCTACTCCTAGGAATATCCACACTTTTTTACCATTTATTTTATATTTTTTTTGTTGAGGTAGATATTGGGCATAAGTATCAATTGAGCGGATATCGGAACCTGCATGAAACTCTGTTAAAGCGAAGCCGATTTTAAGTTCTCCTTTTGATATTTTAGGGAGATAAGTAGTTTTTGTCTGTTCATTTCCATAAAGAAGAATAGGAACTGTTCCCATAACTGTTTCGATTCCAACTCCAATGGCATCTGAAAAGGATTTTTTTGAAATTGTTTCGGAGATATGAAGAAAAGAGCTAAAAGAGAGGCCAGCACCTCCATACTCTTGAGGGATAATAAGTCCGAAAACACCTAGAGAGCCAAAAAAATCTCTACTATTTCCTTTTTTATTGGTTTTATAGAATTTATTAATAGAGTTTATAGAGGATTGGATGATATCTTTCTCCTCTTTTTTTAAAGATGGATAAGGGAAAAGGTATTCATCATGGATTTTTCCATAAAATAGTCCTTTAAGGTATCCATTTGTTTTAATCTGTTTTATCATATTTTTTCCTAGATATAGATAACATAAAAAATCTAACTAATTAAAGATAAGCATTTATAGTAATATTTACAAGATAAAAAAATAAAAAGAGTGATACTCTATTTATTTTATAATCATTAAGGTTTCATCTTTTTTTCATTTTTTGAGGAGATGGTTTTGTAATCTTTTATGATTTCAATAAAAGTTTTATAAAACTTTTTATAACTATATATTTATGAGAAATATTCAGAGTTGCCATAACCAAAAAGTTTACTTTTTAATAGTAGCAAAAACTTTCCATAATCTGTCAAAGCTTTGATAAGAAATATTCAGAGTTGCTACAACCAAAAAGTTTATTTTTTAACAATCTTCAAACTGTAGTAAGGCAAAAAGTTTATTTTTTAACAATCTCCAAAAAAAATAATTAATAATATTTTATTTTTATTCCTTTTATATTATTTTTTAAGAGATAAAATGATTACATAAACAGTGGCTTTTTAGTAGCTAGATTAAAAAAAACAAAACTATTTTGACATAAAGTAGTATCTAAATGATAGATATACTTGAGTTGTATTCGCTTTTGTAGAATTTTTTAAAGAGACATCTTTAAACATCATTGATGTTATTCCCAATCCTAAATCAAAAATAGGTGAACCTGTTGAATTAAAATAAGTAATACCTGCCTCTAACTCAAGAACAGGTCCAGATAAATAAATTACATCAACATCACTATTTGAGTCGTTCTTTAAAGAGGCACTTGAAAATCCTATTCCAAACTTAAGGTAACTTGAGAGAGCGAAGTTTACAAAATAGTCTCCTCTTAAACCAAGAAAAATATTAACTGCTTTAAATGTGTTTGATTCAGATGTTTCAAACCTCTCAACAGAACCTACTCCTAAAGAACCTAAAATATAAACTCCTAAATACTTCTGAAGATTATAGATTAGTTCAAAATCAAGCATAATGGATCTACCATCAAAACTTGCCCAAGTTTCATGCCCCTGTTCATCTAAAAACATAATATCAGTCATGTTTCCACCTGCTTTTAGACCAATTGAAAGTTTTAATTTATCATGTGATAATTGTATCTCTTTCGCATTATTGTTACTATTTATTTGATTAGAGTCCTCTTTTTTTTCAGGTTTTTTAATCTCTTCTGTTTTTTTATCACTCTCTATTGGTGGAATAACTTTTTGTTGAATTTGAATATTTTCTGATTTTGTGTTATCAGAAAAAAGCTCTTTTGTTATAGATTTTCCAAACTCATTTAACTCTTTATATTTTAAAAGAGAGAAATTAAAATATGTCATTTTTGTTTTTGTTGTTGTTCCTGTTTCAAAATCAACATATCTAAATTTAAATCGGAATATTGATTCATCTCTTTTCTCAACCTCAACAACAATAAGACCTCTTGCTGCTAACATTTTTCCTGTATCCACAAGACACTCATCATCATAACAACCTTTTTCTCTCTGTTCTGTTTGCTCTTTTAAAGCCTCCTCTTGTGCCTTTTGGTCAACAAGAGTAAAATTCATCTCTGTTAAAGCCTCTTCGACTCCATCTCTAAAGTCAACTGGAATACTCTCTTCACTTTTAATTTGAAGCATTATAGGAATTCCCTTTGAGAGAAGTGGAAAGGAAATTAGAAAAATTAGAAAAATTAGAAAAATTTTTAAAAACATATTAACTCCTTCAAACTAAAATAATAAAAAAGAGTTTTTAAGTATCAACATTAAAAACTTAAAAACAAACTATAAAACAGATTTTAAAAATTATAAAGTAAAATATATATCTAAAAAAATATTCAACCAATATTAAACATAACTGCTTTTCAAATATTTTTCAATAATCTCTTTTACCATTTTTTTTGAAACAGGCTTTGATAAATAATCATCAAAACCCATATTTAAATATCTCTCTTTATCACCACTAATTGCATTTGCAGTTAGTGCAACTACTTTAACATCCACATCATACTCTTTGATTATTTTTATTGCCTTATCACCACTCATAATTGGCATCTCAATATCCATAAAAATGAGTTTAAATCTCTTTTTTTGAGCTAACTCAACTGCTTCCAATCCATTTTGAGCAAAATCTACAGGAATATTTAAAATATTAAAAATCTCACCCATTAATACTCTATTTATCTCATTATCATCAACAATAAGAGTACTATTTTGTTCATCTTTTTTTATATTTTCAGTGGATTTCATACTACTATTCACTAAAGATTTGTTATTAATTTCAAAAGAATCTAAACTCCCCTCTTGGAGATATGTTTGTTCATTTTTTTCAGTGTGTAGTTTGGAATCTGTATGAGTTTTGTTTGCTAAATCGGAGTAATAATCATAACCCTCTGAAAAATATTTTTCAGGAATTTTTTTATAGATAATATCAAGCTCATTTATAGATTTTGATATTAATTCATCATTCACCTCTTTTACAGCTACCTCTAACTCTTTTGCAATAACATAAATCTCATCAATTTCAACATTTCCAAAAGCACCCTTTAG
>DYRY01000196.1 GCA_020718465.1 Anaeromyxobacter dehalogenans
CATTTTTTCTTCCAACTTAAAAATTGCCTTTTTTTTATTCATACGTTCGCCCTACTATTTTTTATGCAGTTATTTTATAAAATGCTCTCACTCTACAACAAAGTGATGGAATAAAAATTGCCTTGAGATGTCAAAAAAAAGGGATTTTTAATAATGAGTAGGAGAATTTTTTTACTATCTATTTTTAATTAATAGATTTTTATTTTTTAGTAAATAAAGTGTTGCCTGAATATATGGATAGTTACCACTACATTGGCAAATATGAGCAGAAAATCTATCTCTTATATCATCTTCAGTAAAAATTTTTTCAGAAAAAAGAATGGCTTTAGCAGAAACAAGAAATCCAGACACACAGAAACCACACTGTACACCACCAAAATTTTCAAATGCTTTTAAAATTTGTGGATATTCCCCCTCTATTTTTTCAGATGTTTCGACTATAACTCCTTCTAAATCTATAGCATGAATTAAACAGGAGTTAATAGGTTCGCCATCTATTAAAACAGAACATACTCCACAACTTCCATTACCACAACCAATTTTTGATTTAAAAAGAGATAATTTAGTTGATAATATCTCTAATAAAGTTGTGTGTGGATGTGTCTCAATTGTAATAGCTCTATTATTTACTGTAAAGTTTACTTTGATCATTTTCATACCCCCTTTTTATATGGTAAAGAGCCTTTTTTAAGAGATATAAAAAGTCTCTTTTTTGCTCTTGTTCAGAAAAATAGGACTCCTCCAATTTCTGAAGGTTGTATAGTAAATCCTCAATTGTTTTTGTTGTTAAAAAAATACCTTTTAGTTGAGTCTCCAGTTTGCTAACTCTTAGTGGTGATTTTTGAAAATGGTTAGAGGCAATTCGACACTTCTCAATAGTATGATTTTTTGAAAAAGCAATCAGAATTACAAGGCTACTAGAACCATTTTTACCATGAAAATTGTAGTAGTTTCTACTTTTTGGAATTGTTAGAGTTATTGAGTCAATAATATAATTTTCAGGAAGGTTTCTCTCTTTTATGAAGGATTGAAGAGTTAATTTATAAAACTCATTTTGATAAAATAGTGTTAAATTTGCTTTATAGATAAGAAGAGATGGAATTAAATCTCCTTTAAAATTAGCTGAAATAGTATCTCCTGAAACAGTTAATAGGGCCTGTTTATGCCAATTTGATGTTTTTCTACAACTTTCAACTAATAGGGGAAAATACTCTTTTATCTCTTTATTATTTTGAGCCTCTCTAATTGTTACTCTACTTTTTATTATAATGTATTTTTCATCTTTTTGAATAGATTTAACATCGGGAAGGTAGTTTAATGATAAAAGTTTTGTGTAGCTATTAAATATATCTAAAACTCCCCCCTGCAATATATGAATATTACTACTTCTCTCCATTAATATTGATAACTCCTCATAACTTTTGGGAATTAAATATATTGGAGTTATAATCTCTTTCTCTTTTTTGATTGGAGGAATTGATAGAAAAGCTTTTGGTTTGAAAAAATCTTTTTGTATTCTATTTTTCTCATATACTGATTTAGTTGCACTTAAAAGTGCAACTGTTGATGTCTCAATTGCACACTCTTGAATATATTTAATATTAATCTCTGGTTGTTCAATAATATATAAATCTACAATCTCTGGATATAACTTTTTATTTGGAAAAATATTAGTAATTCCCTTTTGTATAGCCTGATGAAGCTGATTTTTAAAGTTATGGCTATGCAAAAGTGTTCCAGTTTCTGTGAAAATTGCTGTTGATAGTGGATTAATATCATTTGTAGAGTGATGTAGCTCAACTTCAAATGTTTGAACCATTAATATTGGAGTTGTTTCAATAGAGTTAAGATGAGCTGTTCCCAAAAAAACTCTCTCTCTTTGCTTTTGAGCCATCATTTTAGAGATATCTTTAAATTTAACTCTAAAATCTATATCTGATAAAGCAAATATATACCCTTTTCTCCAACAAAACTCCTCTTCACCATGAGGTAAAATATTAAAAAACTCTCCGAAAAGAGACTCTATCTCTTTTTTTAAATTATTAACTGCAATTTGAACTGTTTTTGCAAAAAGTGGAAGTGTTATTTGATATGATATTGGTAAATCATTTTGAAAAATATTGGAATCAGGTTGTTTCCACTGTATGTTAGATTGCTCAATGCCAACTAATTTTGAGATTAATGATATTCCTATAAATCTTAATATCTTTTTTGCCTCTGGTATTTGAGCTGAAAATATTATAATACCATCCTCTCTAATTGTTAATAAAATCTGATAGATTGGAGCTATTTTAGGAATAATTGGATCTCTATAGTGGCATACAACACCAACCCCTTTTGAAATGTTTTGAATTGGTTGAGAAAAGATTTTTTCTTCTGCTTTATCCAATAAAAAAGAGACTATTTTTAGACTGTTTTTTATATTTTGTCGTCTTATCTCAAAGGGAGATATTAATATTTTTGAGGCAATATCATCAAGAGTAGACTCTCTTGCAATTATAAATTGTGGAATATTTGAGTTAAAAACTGTGTAACCAAAATTTCCTGAAAGAAAAATAATATTTATTGTTAAAAATGGTATATGATAAGGGTTTTTAAAATATTGAATCACTTGTTCAACAAATTCATCTTTAAATAGAAGCTCTATTCCTTGATGTATTGTAATATCAACTTTTTGAGATTTAATTATTCCTTCATAATTGGAGTTTGTTTCTATTTGAATCTCAACTGGTGGTATATAACTTCCAAAACTATCATAAATAAATGTTATAGGAGTATCACAAAGTTTTGCAATAATATATGCACGTATAAGTGCATTATAAAGAAGTGGAGTTATATTTGGATAGTTTCCATTTGGTTTTATTGATATTATATCTATCTCATCTTGTGATATATTCATTAGTGAACAAAGTTTTGCAAGTATATAGTGTGGTTGAAGAAGAGGTGCATAAATTGTTACTTTATCCCTATTTGGAGTTGCAACAATCTCTACTCTACCAAGAAAACTCTCTATTTGAGAGGGAAAGAAAAATTTTTGTTTAAAATCATATCCTCCACTACTATTTTTTATGTTTGTTTCAAGATCAAATTTTTGAGAATCTTCTATAGTTTTCACAGAACTAAATTTTTGAGAATCTTCTGTATTTTTTCCAAAACTAAATTTTTTAGAATCTTTAATAATAAGAGGGGTTTTTTCATCCTCCTCTTCATCCATATTTATAAAAATTGAAGCCTCAACTGCTTTTTGATATGAGTTTGCAACAGTAATAGCAACAACAGCAAATGGGTGTTGATAGTTATTCTTGGTTAAAATTTCAGAATTATTTTTTAAAAATCTCTCCCCTATTTCACTATTAAAAACAGTTTCAAATGTATGTATTGAGTGAACACCTCTCACTTTTAATCCATTTTTGCAATCAATACTATTTAAAACACCACTTTGAAAAGTAGGATATTTACAAACTGCATACAGCATATCTTTTGAGAACATATCTTTTTCAAACATTTTACTCTAAAAAAAAACATCTCATTATACTTTTTTTTTAAATTTTTATCAAAATAAAATGATAATAATAAAATTATTTAAAAAAATTGAACATGCTATAATAATTATGTATGATTGTATGTATATAATTTTGGAGGCTTTATGAAAAGAGGCTTGTTTATTTTAATGATTATTTTGATGATGTTTGTTAGTGCATGTAAAACTGTAACAATAACAGAGGGGGATTTAGAGGAGATAACAAGTGAAGCAACTTATGAATCTTCAGAATCTTTTTTTCTATTTGGATTAATTGGAGAAGTACATGTTTATCTTCCACAACAATGTCCTAAAGGGGTTTTTCAGGTTCAAACAGGTATGAGTTTTGTAGATGGATTGTTATCAACAGTCACACTATTTATCTATACCCCTAAAACAGTTCGTTTATGGTGTAAATAGGAGGTTTTATGAAAAATATTATAGTTCTTTTATCTATTTTAGTTGTTATTTTTGCCTCCTCTTGTCAAACAATCTATGTTCATAATGGAAAAGGGGATTTTGAATATGAGGTAGATGTTAAAGAGTATCATCACAATGCTATCTTTGGTTTTGTAGAGGCATCTGAATCAAAAAATATTCAAGAAGTTTGTCCAAATAATTGGAGAACAATAAAAACAGAAACAACATTTCTTGGTGGCATACTTAATATTGTAACAGTATTTTTATGGAATCCAGAGAGTTTTGAAGCTCAATGTGATTAATTTTATATCTACTTATCAGTAAAAATATTTTTTATTAAATATAAGCAGTAATCTCTATTTTTTTCTTATAAAAATAACTAACTTATATTTTTCTTTTTATTTTTCCTTGTTGATAATTTAAAATTTATAAGCTATATATTTTAAAGAGATGTTGTTTTTAGGAGAAATCATGTATTTAGCATCTATGAATTATGATAGATTTTTTAAGAAAATTTTTGATGATGTAGAGATAGCAAAAGCTTTTTTAGAGGATTTTTTAGAGATTAAAATAAATGAGATTGAGATTTTCAAAAACAAAAACTACTTAACAGATAGCTCTCTTGCAGTTGAGTTTGATTATAGGTGCAAATTAAATAATGGAGAGTATATAATAATTGAGATGCAACAGTGGTATAAAATTGATGTTGTTAAAAGATTTTACTTGT
>DYRY01000197.1 GCA_020718465.1 Anaeromyxobacter dehalogenans
AATCTCATTTTGAGCAAAAAAAGCCATTTGAATCTGATTATTATCTTTAAATTCAATTCTACTATCTATCAAATGGTATTTTGTTTCATCAATAAAATCTTTTAAATAGTAGTTATTTTCCGATTTTAATGTTTTATAAAGTGTGTCATAACCAAAAATCAAATTAGATTTTTTACTATAATTTAAAATTGTGTGAGCATTTCCTCCTAAACTCCACATATCTCCAGTTTTTGTTGTATATGATTGAATATTTTTGAAATTATTATCAAAAATATCAACTCTTTGAACTCTATCATTTTTTGCATAAAACAGATTTTGTTCAAAATAGTTAAAAAGTATATTTTTATTCTCTCTATTATCATATTGATACTTTATAGAGGCTCTAAAATTATTCTCTTGAGGAAAATATATCTCTCTTTTTTCTGAAAAATCCTCATCATCAAAAGCTTTTCCAATATTATCACCATGATAATCTCTAATATCAAGTGAAAAAACGTGATTATCAATTTTAAAGCCAGATTTAAAATAGAGATTTTTATCACTATAATAGCTTGATTTTACAATATCATTGCCTCCAGAATAGTAAGAGTCTGCATCTCTAAATCTTCCCGATAGTGAAATATAGTAATCATCTCCATTATATTGAATTTTTGAATTTCCTATATATCCACTATTGTTAAAACTATAACCACCACCCAAATAACCACTAAAACCCAACTTTGATTCAAATGGATTTTGAGATACAATATTTATAACTCCTCCTAAAGCTCCACTTCCATATAAAACAGAGCTAGGCCCTTTTATAACTTCAATCTGTTCAACATCATTAAGATTAACAAAATATCCAACAACTCCCATTGTTTTATTTGAATCAACAACATTTCCATCAATAAGCATTAAAACTCTTCTTCCCCCTAATCCTCTTATAATAGGATTAATCATAATTAATCCCTTTGGTAAAATAGAGACTCCAGAAATCTCTTTTATCATCTCTCCAATACTATTGGGAGTTTTATCAAATATCTGGTTTTGAGATATAGTTGAAACTGTATAGGGAGTAGTTAAACTGTTTTTTCCATTTTTTATGGCTGTTACTGTTGTTGTATATTCATTATTTTCTGTCTTACTATCTATATTTTCTTGATTATTTGAAAAAATAGAGAGTGTTGGAAAAAATAGCAATGTTATTATGAGTTTATACATAAAAACCTCTACTCATCAAGGCAATTTAGATTATTACCAAAATTTGGGTCTGAAAAAAGTTTTATTTTTATTTTTCCTGCAATTGCACTAATAACCTCTATTTTTGCATATGAGTTATTCTCTCTTTTAAGTGTGTAGATATTTTTACTCATTATAAATCCTGTTGTGCTTGTTCCACCAGTTTTCCAAGAGTCACCAATAACATAATTTGGAGGTGAATCTATAGTATGCTCTAAATTTGGAGCCTCAATTAACCCAACAAATGTTTGCCCATTTCCATTATCTCTTGCTGATATCCCGTCACAAAGAGCAATCATTGGTCCTGAACCCGATTTTGCAAAAACAAAATCACATCTATCATTATTTGCTGTTGCTGTATAGTTTATTGCATCCACTTTGAAACTACTATTTACATGTAAATCAATCTCAATAACTCTACATATTGGAGTAATAACCTCTCCCTCTTTACAGTTAGCAACTCCCTCCTCATCTATAATACATATTAAATCTTCACTTTCACAATTATAGTTACTCCACTTATTAGCACTACAAGTTGATAAATAGCTTCCTGTACATTTAGTTTCACCATTTTTACATAAAACTGCCTCACATTGATGAGTAGTTAAATTACAATTTTGAGAATCTCCACAGTTTAAATTCTCTTCACAAAATCCCTCTTTTAAAACACAATTACCACTATCTGAATCACAGTTTTGCCAATTTTGGCAAACAATCTCTTCACAAAGATTTTTTTCAGACTCACTCTCCTCTCCACACCCAAAAAAAGGTAAAAAAAAGATGAATAACACAATAGATACCAAATGTTTCATAAAAACCTCCTACAAAAATATATAATAAAATTACTAAAAATGAATTTCATCTTCATGAACTCATATCATTTATGAAATTGATTGTCAATACTATTTTCAAAAATACTTGACAAGTTGTAAATTTTATTGTATCAATAAACTGAGAATGAAAATCATTTTCAGGCGTAAATTACTATGAGTTTTTTATTAAAAAGAGAGTTTTTTATTAAAAAGAGAGTTTTTTATTAAAAAGAGATTTACAAATTTTGTTTTTTTCACAAATTTTATGGAGGTTTTAATGAAAGTTATTGTTTTATCTATGTTTTTAAATTTTTTACTTTTAGGGAATACAGATTGGAACACAAAAATTTATGAAAAAGCGGGGGTGATAAAAATTAAAGATCCTCTTGCATATCTAACCGGTACTCTAAAAGATGATGGTGAGTTTACAATAACATTAGATGATGTTGGAAAATATACAGGTCATATTTGTGTAGGTGCAGCATCTGGATTTTTAATGACTCAAAAGGCTTTAAAAATCTTATATCCAGATTCAATTCCTATTAGAGGTGATATAAAAGTAACCGGTTCTCAACCAGATGATCTGTTTGATATTGCAAGTTATATAACTGGTGCTAGAAATTTTTATGGTAGAGATGAGATAAATGAGATGGATTTAGTTGTTGATGAGACTCTTTCAAAAAATCCACAAGAGATTGTATTAATTTTTACAAGAAAAGATAATGGAAAATCGGTGAAAGCAACATTTTTTAAACAGAAATTAACAAAAAATAGTATTAAGGAGGCAAGAGAGATATCTCTTATAAAGAAAAAAGTTTTATCAAAAAAGGGAACTTCAGAGGATTTAAAAAAAGTTCAACAGTTTATTCAATCAAAAGTTGAGTCTATTTTAAATGGAATAGAGAAAGATTTATATAAATTTGAAGAGCTAAATTAAATAGTGCAAACTCTATTTTATGCTAAAAATAGAATGAAACAGACTCTAATCTTTTTCTAAGCTCATCAAAAATCTCCTCTTCAGTTCTATTTTGAGTTTCAAATGTAACAGAGAAACGGATAAAAGCTCCCTCTTCATCCCAAGGAACACTTGATATATGAAGCTCTTTGATAAGATATTGGCAAAAATCCTCTCCAGAATTGAATGTTACACCATTTTTAACCCCTTTTGGAATAGGAATATATAAAAAGAATGTTCCACTTGGCATTTTTGCATCAAAACCAATAGATTTTAGTATCTCTACTAACTTTTTATGTCGCCTTAAATATTTCTCACGAATTGGTTTTGTATACTCTGGATGTTGAAGAGCAAAAACTCCTGCCTTTTGAATTGCTAAAAATTGCCCAGAGTCATAGTTGTTTTTTGAGTGCTTAAAAAGATCTAATCCTAATGAGTTTCCAACAACAAAAGCCAATCTCCAACCAGTCATATTAAATGCTTTTGATAATGAGTGAACCTCAACTCCAACCTCTTTTGCACCCTCAATTGAGAGAAAACTTAATGGATCTCCAACAAATTGTAAATCACCATAAGCAGCATCTGCAATAACAAAAATATTATTCTCTTTTGCAAATTGAACAACTTTTTTATAAAACTCCCTTGTTGCAACTGCCCCTGTTGGATTATTAGGATAGTTTAAGTAGAGAATTTTAGCTCTATCTAAAACATTTTGAGGTATTGAATCTAAATCAGGAAGAAAACTGTTGTTTTCTGTTAAAGGAAGAGGATAAATTTTCCCCCCCATCCACTCTGTATGTGCACCTAAAACAGGATATCCTGGCGAAGTTATAAGTGCATAATCCCCCTCATCAATAAAGGCTACAGGAAAAAATGCAAAAGCATTTTTACTCCCAATTGCATGTGTAATCTCTTTTGATAGATCTATTCCCTCAACACCATAAACATCTTTTATATATTGAATTGCAGCAACTTTAAACTCTTCACAGCCATTATCAGCATAACCACGATTAGAGTAGACCATACTCTCTTTATAAAGAGTATCAATAATTGTTTGCTCTGGCATTCCATCAGGCTCCCCAATTCCTAAATCAATAATAGGTATATTGGGATTTTTTCTCATTGCCTCCTCTTTGGCACTTTTTATTTTTCCAAACTTATACTCACCACTATTTTTACCAAACTCTTCACCACCAAAACGTTTAGATATTAATTTATAAATATTCATCTCTCCTCACAAAAACAAAAAGCTCTATCTTTTTAAATGTTTTTAGTAGATTTGTCAAATATTTAAATTTTTATTATCTTGAAATATGCTATTGGATTAATATAGTATGTAATAACTATTTGGTGATTGAGGAGAACATGAGAAAAAATATTTTTTTTCCAATTTTTTTTACTATTTTAATACTATTTTTAAGTTGTAGTGAGGAGAAAAAAGAGAGTGTTGATTTATGTAAAGATATATTATGTTCAGGAAATGGAGTTTGTATAACAAAAAATGAATCTCCTAAATGTGTTTGTAAAGAGGGATTTTTTGAAAGTGAGCTAGAGTGCCTTCCACATCCAAAATTAATTTGTAATCAAGGCTCTGCAAATACAGTTTCAATAAAATTTACAGATGTTTCTACTGAGTTTGGATTTGATCTATTAGGTTTAAATCTTGCTGGTGGAAATG
>DYRY01000198.1 GCA_020718465.1 Anaeromyxobacter dehalogenans
GAGAATTATTAAATCTTGGGGTAAGATTTTACTTTTGTAATCTAAATGTAAAAATTCTTTATTATCTTTACTTAACTTTACCCACCCCTTTTCACCCACTTGTAGAGCGGATGCCAGAAGTTAAGTATCAGAAATGATTACAATAGTAAAAATTCAACTAACTTATATTGAATATAATAAGTTAGAGGAGTATTTAAATAGAGAGCTAAAATAATTACTAAAAAAGAAAATATTTTTACCAAGGTTTTTAAAAGTAAAAAAATTAGCCTATTCTATTCATAAATAAATTGTTTAAAATTATATATTTTTACTTGAAAATGGTAAGAAAACTCTTTGATTTTTATTAAACCAAGTTATTTTTCTAAAAAACAGATCAAAAAATATACTATTTAGCAAAAAATATAGTTAAAATCTGATATTTATCAATTTATCAAATAAAAACAAAAGTTGGAAAATAGTTTGCTATGAAAAAAGATGTAATGAAAGAGAGTAAGATAATGAAAATTATTGATGCAATTTATGAGAAAGTATTAAATGGTTTACCTAGTTTTGATAGTGTAATAGAGTTAGCAAAAAGCTATTTAAGAGAGGATGGAACTCTGAAGGAGATAATTAACTCTAATGAATATAATGTATCCCAAAATCAAATAAATATTAAAAACAAAAAAATAATTTATTTTTTTAGTAGAGATAATTCTATCTAATTTTTATGGAGGAGAAGATGTCAAAGTATGAAGAGTTGGAAAAACTTTCAAAACTCAAAGAGAGTGGAGTTTTAACAGAAAATGAGTATCAAAATGAGAAAGAGAAACTTCTTTCTCAAGAAGAAAAACAATCTAATCTACAACAAAATGAATCAAATCAAAGGAGTGATGGTTCAGGAAATCAAGAAACATTAGGCCATATTATTCTTATTTTACCTACAATATCTGCATTAACAATATTTTTCTCAAGTGGTCTTACATTAATAAATTACTTTAATATGATTACCTTGGGAACATTTATTTTAACAACAATATTAGCAACTGTTGAAGCTTCTGTTCTGGGTTTAGGAAAAAATAAGGGTGAAAATGGTCCTGTTGTTGTATTTATATCAATGCTTTTAATATGGGTAATTGCATTTCCATACTATTTTAGTCAAAGAAAAAAACGTGGATTAAAAATTAGTACATTTATTGCGTTTATTTCTGCAATTTTATTTACAGCTGCTTATGTTTTTGGATATATGTATCTTGAAGATTTAGAAAATCAAGTAAGAGAATATTACAACAATTATTAAGAGGAGAGGATATTATGAATAGATTTAAATTAGTAAATGGTTTTATGATTCTTTTTTTAGCTATTTCACTTTTTAGTTGTGATAATTATGGTAAAAAATTAGAGTTCAATGCAGGAGAGGTCTATTATACTTCTGGAATTAAAGAGAGTGAAGCAAAAAGACTTGGAATTTTTTTAGTTAATGAGGGTTTTTTTGATGGAGTTCCAAAATCGGTTCAGGTTAATAAAAAAGAGAATATATATGAAGTAAAATTCATTATTCAAACTAAATTTGCTGTTGATTCTGATCTGCTAACAGAATTTAAAAGATTTACATATACACTCTCTGTTAATGTTTTTGAGGGGATTGATGTTGAAATAGATTTATGTGATGAATCTTTTGATAAAGTAATTGCCAGTGTCTCTTCAAAATAATCAAAATAATCAATAAATTCTTTATTGGAGTAATAAAAATGTCAAAGTATGAAGAGTTAGAAAAACTTGCAAAACTCAAAGAGAGTGGAGCAATTACAGAAAATGAGTTTTTAAAAGAGAAAGATAAAATTCTTGGAGGTGAAGAAAAAGATATTATTCAGAAAGTTGTTTTGAATAGAAACATTGAAAATTCAATAGATACTTCAAATACAAAAGAGATTAAATTATCTTTTAAGGAGTATAATTTTGAAATATCAGTTTCAGAAGAGTATTTTAGACAGGTATATTTTAATAATAAATCATCTGAATTTATTAAATCATATATAGATGCTTTTAATCAACTGTATTTTGATTACAACAATTTAGATAAAGTTATAACAGAGATAAATAGTGTTGCTTCTATTTTAATAAAAGATTTTTGTGGATTAATTGCGGAAGTACTATTTAGTATGGAGATATTTGATCATAACAAAGATAGTTTACTAACTTTAATATCAAAATATGGTTGTTATATACCATATAATGAAGCATTTAAGTTTTTACAACAAAAATATGATGAGATATTGATTGAGAAGCAACAAAAAGAGGCATATCGAGAGCTAAGAAAAGATTTTAGGAAAAAGTATGATGGCTATGAGTTTGAAGGAGATGCTTTTGATAGAAATGTCAAATCAATTGGAGCAAACATTTTAACGGGAATAGGACATTCAATTGTAAATTCAATAGGAAACTCAATTAGTGAAGCAGAGGCAAATAAAAAGAAAGAGACTCTTTATAATGACCCAGCATTTAGAGATATTCTTTTTGATGGATTTAAAGAGACTTTTTATATGATTGTAAAAAAAATAAGTAATCATATTTTTAACAAAACAACACAAGAGAAAATGATTGATGATAAAAAAAGTGCTCAAATTCTTTTTGATAATATTGAAAAAGCAAAACTATCAAAAGAGAGATATCTCCCTCAACTGTCTAAATGTATAAATTTAGATATTTCAAATAAACTGTTTTTTGAAAAATTATTGAATTTTTTTAAAGATGAAGAGGAGAAAGTTGAAGAGATATTCAATTTTACATTTAATATTAGAGGAATTATAACAGGTGCTTATATTAAGATAGAGAAACGGTATCTTAAGTATAGAGTTAAAGCTGTTTTAAATGAGATTAAAAACAATAATAACTCAAAGGCATCTCAATTAATATCTGATATATTATCAATTGGATATATTACAACATCATTTGAAGAGATTGTTTTTTCAGAGTTAAATAGTTTTTTAAAGACCTCTGAAAATATAAAAATAGAGGAGGTTTTCAGAGTAGTAAATAGTTGTTTAAAGCTATTTAATATTGATTATATTGATTATAATCTTTTACCAGATTATAAAAATTTTTTAAAGTCAAAAATTAAAGATATAGTTACAAAAAATAGTCCAAATGATGCAATTTTACTTACAGATTTGAAAGGAAACCATAAAACTATTATTGAAATAATGGAGGAGGAGTTTTCAAAAACTAATGATTTTAATTTTTTAGAGAGATCATTTAATCTTTTTAAAATTAATTATACTGAATTAATTACAGAAAAAGAGAAATCTATTTACAATTTTTTTGTAGGTTCAATTCAAAATATTTTAAATAAAAATATCTCAACTAAACCAAGTTTAAATGGGAATTTTGGTAAATTAAAATTAATAAAAGATCTTTTTAATCCAATTTATTATATTAAAGAGAGATTAAAAGGATTTAACAAGGAGAAAATAGCAGATAAAAATATTTATGAATCTATTATTGAGGAGTGTTTGATTTTAGAAATTACTCAAAAAGAGATGGATGATTTATCTGAATATAAGGAGTTTAAGAAAAATTTTGAATTTAATTTAAAAGACAAAGAAGAGGAGTTAGAGAAAATAGTTGATGAATACAAAAATTCTCTAAATTGTATTTTTAAAAATGGCTCTTTTAAACTTTCTGTAAAAAAATGGATTATAATATTAATTGTATTATCTTTTTTTGTTGGATTATTCCCTTTACCAGTAATAATAATTAATTTTAAAATTATGGGATTATTGATATTAACTCTAATTTTAACATTATTTACAACAACAATAATGAACATTATTGCAAAGATTAGATTTTCTG
Organism: Anaeromyxobacter dehalogenans; assembly: GCA_020718465.1. Taxonomy (GTDB): domain Bacteria; phylum UBP6; class JAFGXH01; order JAFGXH01; family JAFGXH01; genus JAFGXH01. Next base: position 3,832 of record DYRY01000198.1, read on the forward strand.
AAAGTAAAAAGAGCAAGATTTATATTGATGGTATATTGAAAGGAGAGAATATCCTTTCTTTTATTGACTCATATATCAACACAATAACTCTTGATGAAAAAAGTTTTCAGGAAAAAAAAGAAATATATCAAGAAAAAATTAAAAAAATTGAAGAGATTAAAAATGAGCTTGAGAGAAAAAACAAAAGCAAAAGTAAATTTAACAAAATTGCAATTGCTTTTGTTATTCTTGAAGTTATGGGGGTTGTTTTTCTTCAATTTATAAAACCAATACTTGATAGGGCAGAGTATTTAAGAAGTGTAAATGAGACTTTAAGAAAAGAGTGTGATTTAAAAAATGCTGATAGTTGTAATAGTTTAGGATTCAACTATGAATTTGGAGAGGGAATTGATAAAAATATAAATAAAGCAAATGAGCATTTCAAAAAAGCTTGTGATTTAGATGATGCAAAAGGTTGTAATAATTTAGGCTTAAATTATTTAAAAGGAATTGGAGTTGTTAAAGATATAGAAATGGCAAAAGAGTTCTTCAAAAAAGGGTGTAGTTTGGAATATGAATTAGCTTGTAATAATTCATGTAATTTAGGAGATAATTTAATTTGTACTAAATTGGGTTATAATTATGAAAATGGAACTGGAGTAGAAAAAGACCTAAACAAAGCAAATGAGTATTATAAAAAAGCTTGTGATTTGGGAAATGGTTTAGGTTGTAAAAATTTGGGGTATAATTATGCAGATGGAAGAGGAGTAGTAAAAAACCTAAATAAAGCAAATGAGCTTTTCAAAAAAGCTTGTGAT
>DYRY01000037.1 GCA_020718465.1 Anaeromyxobacter dehalogenans
TAATAACTATCTAAAATATTTGTTTATGGTTGTGAATTTTAGTTTTGCATGATATGAGTTATAAACTAATTTTTAAATATAAGATTACATTGTTTTGTAACTAATCTTAAACAAAAGATAATTTTATATAGATAATTTAAAATATATATTAAAATTACTAATTTTTTCTTTAAAGATAACAATAATTAAACATAATAAATTGCTCCCCCTTTTGGAAGGGGGTTGGGGGGCAGGTAAAGTTAAAGCAAAGAAAATAAGAATTTACACTTCAGATAAAACAAAAGATAAAATCAATTAGATTATTTTACTATTATAAAGTAATTTTTAAATATAAGATTACATTGTTTTGTAACTAATCTTAAACAAAAGATAAAATCATATTAATTATTTTATTTATAGCAGATAAAGTTAAAGCAAAGAAAATAAGAATTTATACTTCAGATAATAAAAAGTAAAAATTTTTAATAACTATCTAAAATATTTGTTTATGGTTGTGAATTTTAGTTTTGCATGATATAAGTTATAAACTAATTTTTAGATTTGAGAAGGAATTTCATGCCACCAATATTTGCTCTATTGTATATATCTTCGCCACCACCAACTCCAGCAGTATAAATAACAAAATGTTGAAAATAGCTCATGTTAAAATAGTCTTTGATAACAACTTTGTATGTTTTTGTGTTATCTAAATTAACTTTAACAAACGAAGAGTTAGCCCAACGATCCCAATCTCCACTTCCAAGATGTGGCATAACAATAAAACCAGTTGTGATTAATTGATTAGAACCATTTTCCCAAATCTCAACTTTTTTAAAACAGGATGTGATTCCTGTATCAATTGAGCGACCATTTCCATATTCAAGTTGCATTAGATATGTTCCACTACTTTGTGGAGCAAATGAGTTATAAATAAGCTCATCTGTCGCTCTACCCCAATCTGCAAAATGTGCTCTTCCATGGTCAGAGGCATTCGTTGGAGTATTGAAACCTGTAATAGTTGCTGTTTCAATTCTATTGTAGTTATCTCCCCAGAAACATATAGGATTAGCAATATGACTCTCTAACCCTTGAGAGCTTAAAGATGTAACAGAGTAACAGTATGATTTATTAGTATAGTCGGTAGAGTTTGAATCACTCCAGGGTGATGTCACATTCTCTGCAATAAGTTCACCATCTCTATAAACATTATATGTTACAGTATAAACACCATAGTTACTATCATTACTGTTTCCACTAAAACTAACAGATAATTTTCCATTTTGTGGAACAACAGATGTTACTGTTGGTGCATGTGGAGCAAAACAGTTTCCCTCATTTGAACAGTTTTTGGTAACAACCGATTTACCAGCAATAGTATCATTCATTGATATAACAATTGTGTTTGTTGCAGATAGATCTGCTAAAGTTATCTCTCCTGTTTTCACAACACCATTAAGACGAATCTCTGTTGCTTTTAAAAAACCACTACTATCACTTGAGCTTTCAGGAAGATTGATTGTAATATCTATCACTTTACCTTTATATTTAAAGTTTTTTAGTGTGATAACTGAAGTTGAAGCGAAAATGTTGTTTCTTACATATCTTGATATTTTGGGGGTGAATTGGAAACCTGTTTGTGTTGCTTTAAGTCCAAAAACTCCATCAACAACCATGGAAATATAACCTGCAACGCTCCAAAGTTGTCTTTGAGAGTTAACAACAGGTCCACTTAAATCTCTATTTGAGTAATCTTTTCTACCATCATAGTATGAGTTTGAAAGAGTTGAAAACTCATAGTTCTCCATGTTTGATAAATTAAAAGCAGTTCCACGATAAAGACTCATAAAAGCGTTGTTATAAGCAGCATCATTTTCAACATGAAGAGCTGCTTTAAGGGCATAAGCGGTAACGAATGGCCAAATCCCACGATTATGATAAACTCTTGTGCTTGGTTCTTGTGGCCAAACAACAGCTGGACCTGCATCTGTTACTGGATAGTTTGCAACAACATTTTCTGCCTCTGTTTGGGATGCCATTCCACTTAAAACAGCCAAAGATTGACCTAAAAGGTCAAACTTTCTTATTGCGGCACTATTAAAATATGTTGTTTTCATTGCTGAAAATAGTTTTTCATCTGAAAGATAGAAATTACTACTTATAGAAAGTTTTAAACTATCTCTCCATCCTTCAAATTTAGTTGCATTTGTTAAATCGTTTTTCTCTCTTGCAAGTTTAGCACCAACATCTAAAATAATATAGTGTAGTACATTTGTTGATAGAACTTTAGACATTCCAATGTGAACTGTATCATTTGCAGTCCAATATGGATATGTTTGCTCTCTCCAATCTAAAAATGATTGTTCCCCTTTATAAAGACCATCAATTGAGTCATAAACAGACTCTCTATCAGCCTCTATTGTGTTCTTTATAGCCTCATAAGTATCATTTAAAAATGTAACTCTTTCTGCTCCATCAAGATATTTAAGAGTTTCATAAGCACCTAAAGCCCACACAACACGATCTGTACTAATTGGCCAAGAGCCACCAGAACCTGTATCCTGAATAATCTGTTTTCCAGAACCACCAGCAGCCGATTTTCTATCAGATATTTTAAAGTTGAGGGAGTTTTTAGCTCTTGTTGGATTAACCAATCCCAATGCTAAATCAACAGCATAGGAGGTATCTCTTGTCCAAACATATTTCCATTTACGACCAGTTTCAAAACATTCACATGGAACATTATTTCCACTATTAAAACCCCAATCATTAATACTAGATACACTATTTTCAAAAACCTCATCAATAGATAGGGCAAATGTTGCATCAAAAAGGATATTATTTGTTCTTAAAGTCATTTCACCAGCTTTTTCAGAGACAACTCTCTGTTTACCAGCAGGAATATTATCCATTAAATCAACATTTGTTGTTATTGTATAGGTTTTTAAATCGGTTCCTGTTGCAGAAACTGATGAATTTTTTCTATTCCAATCTAAAGTTGTAATTGGTTGAATCTGTTGAATACAATTTAAACCATTTGCAATATAGCCTGAATAACAGTTACAACTTGGAGAACTGTTTTCAACAATACATAATCCATGACCAGAACAAGTAACTCCTTCACAAGGATTTGATTGATTAATACAGTTATGATTTGAGTCACAAGTGTAGTTTGTTTGACAATCATTTTCAGAGTCACAACGACCACTATTTAGTTCACAAACTCCATTTGTTGAGTTACATGTTTTCCAAGAGTCACAAGTAACATTATCACATGGATTAACAACATCCTCAATACAATTAAGACCATCTGCATGAAATCCAGTATCACAATTACATTTTGCTAATCCATTTTCAATAATACAATCTCCATGATTAGAGCATGTTTGACCAATACATGGATCTCCCTGAATAATACAGTTATGATTAGAGTCACAAACCTCAACATCACTACACTCCTCTTTTGTATTACAACGACCAGGCTTTAGTTGACACTCCCCTTCAACACAAACCTGCCACTCACTACAAAAAACATCTTTACATTTATCCTCTTTTTCATCATCACCACCACAAGAGACAAAAACTGCTGATAGAAGAATCAGAAGAATTAGATAAATTAGATTTCGTTTTACCATAATATATCCTCCAAAAATAAATAACTCAAACTGATTTTAAGTTAGAAGTTAAAAAAAGTCAATTTATAGTGAACTCAAATAAAAATTTTCTAAAAAATATAAATCTCTTGTTATTTAAAAAGAGTAAAACTCTGAATATTTTTTTATTGTAATTTAAATTGCATCAAATTAAATGTAATCTTGAAAGAATTTAGTTTTTATGTTAAAATTTACAAAATAAAAATTATTAAAGATAATTTTTAGATTTTGCTAAAATTTTGGAGGTTTTATGAGAGTTGTTTTAATATTTTTAATAGCTACTATAATGTTTTCTTGTGGAACATCAGATAAAACTCTTAAAAAAGAGTTACCACTTTTTTATAAAACAGGAGAACATATAAAATATCCAAAATCTACCTATATTTCGGCACATGGAGAGGGAAAAACTATTGAAAGTGCTATTCAAAATGCAAAATATAATGTAAGTCAAAAAATCTCCTCCACAATTTCAGGTACATTTGTATCTGAAAAAAAATCTTTTTTAGAAAACTCAAAATGGAAAAATAAACAGAAACTTTCATCAACAGTTGTAATGTCAACAGAGTTTAAAAATGCTGAAATAATTGAAACTATTGACACAACAAAAAATAATAACAAACATTATGCTTTTGTTGTTATATCAAAAGAGAGAGGATTCTCTTATGTAAAACCTAAATTAGATGAAGCAAAAAAAAGATTTAATGAATATAAAAATCTTTTAGAGAAAGCACTTGAAAATCAAAATAAAGATGATTTTGACTCTTTATACCCACAATGGGTTGAAAGTGCATCAATATATGCAGATGTTTTAGCTGAATCTCGTGTATATTCTCCTGCAGTTGTAAATTTTGAAAATCCATTTGAAACAGTTGCTGATGTTGAGGCAAAACTGTTAAATATGGTTCACAATCGTTTGTGGTTAATTCATGTTGTTAATAGTAGTGGAGATGAGGATAAAACTGTTTCTGAGATGATTTATTCAATTCTAAAAGAACATAATTTTAAAGTTCAATATTTATCAAGTTATATTGATACTCCTAAAACTAGAATACTATTTAAAGATTTAAAAAACTTCTATAGTAATCTTCCAGAGGAACCAATTATTATTATTTCAGCAGAACTTATCCAAAAATGTAATCTTGATTGTGGAGTTACAACTACTCTTTCATTTGAAAATATATTAAAAATGAAAGATGAGATCTCAGAGAAATCAAAAAAATGTGATAGAACTATTATGTTTTACTGTAAAAGTGCTGTAAAAATCTCCTCATTTATTCCAAATCCACAAAAACAACTTTTGGATTTAACTTCGGGAGATTTAGATAAAACATCAACAAAAAAGGGTGATCCCTCTCCTGATAAAACATCTTTAGAGTCTTCAAAAATGGTTAAAAGATTTTTAGAGAAAGATTTGGGTGATTTTTTAAAAAACTATAAATAAAAAAGATAATTTTTATCTTTTGAAATAAAAGTGATATAAAAAAGATAATTTTTATTTTAAAAATAATAATAGAATAAAAAAAATATGAATAATATTTTTTTTTTAGAGTCTATTATGAAAAACTTTGGAGGTTTTTATGAAAATATTTATTCTTTTTCTTGTTTTTGTAACAGAATTACTTTTTGCTACTAGTGAAAAATCTAAATTTGAGGGAAAAAAAGCACCTCTTTTTACATTAAAAAATGATCAGAATAGATTTTTCTTTTTAAGCAAAGAGTTTAAAAACCCAAAAAAAGAGTTTCTCTTTTTAAGTTTTTTTACAAATTCTTGTAAAAATTGTCCTCATGAAAGAGAAATGGTTCAAAAACTTGAGAAAAAGTATGAAACTTTCGATGTAATATATATTGCTATTCGTGAGGGAGATAATGATAGTGAACCAGTAAATGAATTTCAAGAAAAAGCTCTTAAAATCAAGGAGAAAGAGAGTTTGAATATAATGTTATTTGATTTTTATAGTGTTGTTTCAAAGTCTTATGATATTAAATCAGTTCCAAGATTGATTATTATCAACACTAAAACTCAAGTGATTGAGAGAGATATTACAGGTGTTCCTGAAAATTTAGAAAAAATTTATCAGGAACTATTGAATAAAGATACAAAATAGAGCGTCTAACAAAATATTCTGGATTATTAAGGAGAGAAAATGAAAAGGTATATTATTCTCGCTTTCTTGCTAACATTTAGCATCTCAATTTTTGCTCAAGTAAAAATCAACTACAAAGAGATTTACAAACAATCAGCTCCGAGTGTTGTTTTACTTTTTGGTGTTGCTGGTAAAACTGGTTCAACAGGAACTGGCTCTATTATTAAAGAGGATGGAACAATTTTAACAAATGCCCATGTTGTTATCAATCCTGCAACTCACCAACCTTTTGAATCACTTTTTGCATTTATAAAACCTGAAAGAGTTAATGGTAAAAATGCAAATGACCTCCAACATCGCTTTCAAGCAAAAGTTCTTCATTTTGATGAAGAACTTGATTTAGCTGTTGTAAAAATGATTAATCCACCAGCAAATATCTCTGCTATGGTTCTTGCAGACTCAACTGAAACCTCAATTGGTGAAGCAACAGCTGCAATTGGTCATCCAGAACAGGGAAGTCGTTGGAGTTTAACAACAGGTGCAATTAGTGCAGAGATTGATGATTTTAATGGTACCAAAGGAAAACATGTTTTCCAAATGGAGACTGCTGTTAATAGAGGAAACTCTGGTGGTCCACTTCTTGACTATCGTGGATATCAAGTTGGTATAAACTCAATGATTGCTAGAGAGTCTAAAGATGGTTTAGCAATTGTTGGTATTAACTTTGCAATTAAAACAAATGCAGCTGTTGAGTGGATGGCTTCTCAAGGTATTCATGTATCAATCGCAAAAGGTGATGGAAAGGAGGCAGAAGTTTTTCTTGCTCAAAAAGAGGATACAAAATCCACATCAAAAAATGAAGAGGTAAAAGTTGCAATCAAAAATGATTCCCAAAACTCCTCAACAAAAAAAGATGATGATGTAAAACTTGAAATTAAAATTGAGGAAGATAAAGCAACTGAAGAGATCTCAAACAAACAGAATATTGAGTTAACAATTGAGAAAAAAGTTGAGAAAAAATCAGAAAAAGTTGAAGTTAAAATTGTTGTTAAAGAGAATCCAAAGAAAAAATATAAAAAACGTCCTGCCAACACAAAAGTTGTTTCAGAGGCAAAAGTTGGTCAAATTTTAACAGAAACTGATGTTTTAAAGGGAAGAGCAAAAAAAGCACACAAAAGAATGGATGACAAACTTGGTGGTTTTGATAATGATAATGAGCCTTGGTAATTTTTAAAATTCAAATAGTTAAAAATCTAACTTTTAAAATCAAATAAAATCCTAATAATTAAGAAAAATAAAAAAATTAACATAATTTTTATTTTGAAAATTGCAAATAGATTTAAAATAATGTATCATTTAAGTTGATTATGATTTAGGGGTGTAATGAGGTATTTTTTTCTACTCTTTTTTACAATATTCATACTCTTTGGTTGCGACCATGGTAAAGTTGCAGCAAAAAGAGATTTAGGTAAAGGAATACAATTCCTCCGTTCTGGTCAATATATGGAGGCAGGAATCCATTTTAAAGCTGCAATGGAGAAAGATCCAAAAAATCCTGATCCATACTATTACTATGGACTTCTAAGTATTCAACAAAAAAAGCCAGATCAAGCTATTGAATCTCTTTCAAAAGTTTTAATGCTAAAACCAATGCATGAAGAGGCTGCAATACATCTTGCAGATCTATTCATTCAGAAAAATGAGAGTGATGGAGCAATCAAAGTGTTAAAACCTTTTACAACTGTTACTAAAAATGAAAAAGTTTTTTTCTATTTAGGAAAGGGATTTTACACTAAAAACGATTATGAAGAGGCTGTAAAGTGGTTTCAAAAAACATTAGAGATTAATAATGAAAATAGCTCTGTTTATGGTCTTTTAGGTGATTCACTTTTAAGAATGAATAATATCGAACAGGCTCAAAAAATCTTAAATGAGGCTGTTAAGTATAATCAAGACCCTATTGTTTTATCAAAACTTGGGACGGTTCTATTTCAAATAGGTAATGATTTTTATCTAAAAGAGAAAAAAGCTAAAACAGAACTTACTGAATTTGATGATAAAATCAAAAAAAAGAGAAAATTATCAAAAGATGAAGAGTCTAAAAAAACTCAATTAGAAACAGATAGAGATGAGATTACACCTAAAAAAACAGCATTTTTAAATGAGGCAAAAAAACAGTTTCAAACTGCACTAAAAAAAAATCCTACACTCAAAGAGTCTGCTTATAATTTAGCAATGACACACTACCTTTTAGAGGAGTATGAGGATGCAAGAAAAATGATTGAGAGATTTATCCAATTAAGCCCAACTGGTTCACAAGCAAAAGAGGCAAGAGAACAGATGGATCAACTAGATGAAATTATACGTATAAAAAAACAAGAAGAGTTAAATAGTCAAAAATAAGGAGGGATTTTTATGATTAAAAAGCTTTTAAAACAACATGACACAATTCAGCCAATTTTAGATAAACTCTCCTCCAAAGAGATTATTCCTCTGTTTCATCAGCTTTTAACAGAGAAAAATCTCTCTCTTCAAAAGAGATATCGACTCTTATTGGAGCTATTTGAGGCTCATAACTCCCTCCCAGAAGAGCTTTATGAGGCAGTTTTGCAAAAACTGTTTCACTTTTATAAAAATGAGAACTATTTCGAAAAATTAAAAAAATATTATCAATCTGTTGGTAAATATAAAGAGTTACTTCAATTAATGGATTACTATGTTCTTATTGTTGAGGATGATTCAAAAAAATCAGAGATATATACTCAACTTGGTGTTTTAAATAAAGATACACTTTTAGACTCTGCAACTGCAATTAAGTTTTTTAATATTGCACTTCAAATTAATCCTGATTCAGATGAGATATCAGAGTATATTGAAGATATTTTAATGGCTCAAGAGAATTGGGAAAAAATTGTTAAAAACTATGAAGATAAGTTAGCACAAATAGAGGATCCATCTCTTAAAAGTGTTATGTGTATTAATATTGCTAATCTTTATCTTACAAACTCTGAGGATATTGAAAAATCACAACAATATCTTCTTGAGGCTATAAAAATTCATCCAGAAAATGAGGATATTCCTCTTTTAATGAATCGTGTTTTTATAGAAACAAACCGATTCGACTCTCTTATAGAGACACTTGTAGATCTTTATAAAGCAACAAATAACACAAACTACACCTTTTTGTTAAAAGAGTTATTTAAAAGTCCAAAAGTTATTGCAAAAAATGGGTTTAAAATTTATGAACAACTTCTTTTAATAGATCCAAACAATAGAGAGATTTTTAAAAATGCTGTTGATTATGCAATAGAGAATAGCCATCATAAAGATGTTTTGGCATTGGCTGAAACTATATCAGAAAAAGATTTACCAAAAGAGTATCAGATTTTCCTTACAAATTTCATTATTGAATTTACATTTGAGTATATGGATGATCTTGAAAAGGCAGAAAAATTTGCAAGAAAATCTCAAAGATTAGATCCAGATAATTTTAAATATGACTATATCTATCTTGAGTTTTATAAATTTACAGGAAACTCTAGAAAAGTGTTAGAAATTTTAACTAAAAATCTAAAAGAGACTGAAAATATTCAGGAACAAATAAAAATTCATCAAGAAATTGCAGATGTTGCAGAAGCATCTCAAAATATATTTAAAGCAACTGACTCATATAAAGCAATTCTCAAATTAGACCCAGAGAATAGTGATGCAAAGGAGTCATTAAAGAAAATATATAGAGATGGAGCTAAATGGCGTGCTCTTATGGAGATGTTAAAGGGAGATATTGATTATCTTGAACAAAAAGGGGATAAAAATCTCTCTGAAATTGTAAATCTGTATGAAGAGTTAATTGAGGTAACTGTAACTCAATTAAATCAAGATCCAACAATGCTTTATAAAAAACTTTTAGAGCATGATCCAACACATATACCAGCACTTAATTTTTTGCTTGACAAAAGTAAAACAAGTAATCGTTGGAATGAGTATATAAAAATTCTTGCTCAAAAAGCAGATGCAATTGTTGATGAAAATGGAAAAATTGAGACATTTTTTGAGGTTGCAGAAGCATATATTAATTACCTTAAAAAACCACTTGAAGGGGCATTCTATTTTGAACAAATTCTTAATTTAGATCCATCAAATGGTGATGCATTGGATAGATTAAAACAGATATATCAACAGGCACAAAAGCCAGACAAACTATATCATGTGATGTTAAAAGAGGTGTTTTTAAGCAATAGTGATGATTCAAAAATAGAGTTACTTATAAATCTATATCACTTTGTTGAACAACATTTAAAAAGAGAAAAAAATTTATATGTTGATGTTCTTGAAAAAATATTAACAATTGACTCAAATAATATTTTTGCACTTCAAAAAACATTGGAGTTTGCTGAAATAGATGATGATAAAACAAAACAGAGAGATATCTTATATCATCTTTATCGTTTAGACTCAACAGCCGAAACTATTTTGAAGTTAGCTCAAATTTCAAATATATTAGAACTTCATAAAGATGCTGTAAAATATTATAAAGAGTATCTCAATTATGAAAAAGATGGTAATATTATTGAGATTGTTGTTCAAATGTTACTTAAAGAGAGACACTTTGATGAGATAGATTCACTTTTTACATCTCTTGAGTTATGGGAAATCTACTATCAAGTTATATATCGCATTATTAAAGAGAGCCTAGATTATGAAACAAAGAAAAATTATGCTCTTAAAGCTATTGCTATTGCAGAAGTTTATATCTCTGAACAATCATATCTTAAAAATGGACTTATTTTCTACCATAAAACATTTAAAGATAGTGTAGAGATTCTTAATAAACTTTATCAAATATATACACTTGAGAATAATCGAGAAGAGATGTATTCTCTTCTTGCTCAAAAACAGGAATTAATCTCTGATATAGAACAAAAAGTTCAAATATTAAATGAGTTATCTGTTCTCTATATGGATGATAAAAAATTTGAAGCATGTTTTCAAAATGAGAAAGGAAAATTTTTAATAACAATGGATATCTCTATTTTAGATAATTTAGCTGAAATATCATCTGAATTAAACAATCGACTCCTTTTAGCAAATACTTTAATCGAAATTTTAAAAGTTGTTGATAGTAAAGATTTACAGGAGGAGCTTTATAATAGAGTTATAACCATTTACAATGATTTAGAGCGTTATGAAGATAGCAAACAACTCTCTTTTGAGTTAATTGAACTGAAACCAGAGGTTGAAGAGTATATTAATAATCTTATTGATATACTTGAATTGATTGATGATTATAAATCTTTGAATATTGCGTATGAGAAAAAATTAAAATTTTTAGGTTCTGAAGAAAAAATTTCACTTCTTGAAAAAATGGCTTTAATTTCCTTAGAAAAATGGAGCTCTTCTGAAAATGCTGCAAAATATTTGGAACAGATTATTGAGATCGATGCAAGTCAAATGAAAACAATTGATACTCTTCTAAAAATTTACTCTACATTAAAACAGTATGATAATTGGATTAGAATTGCAGTAATAAAAACTACACTTTTAGAGGGGAAAGAGAAAAAAGATATACTCTCTAAAGTTGCTCTTTGCTATTTGGAAGAGAGTCAAAATTTTTCAAAATTTATTGAATATACAGATAAAGCACTCTCTATTTACTCTAATAGAGAGTATTATGAAGAGTTAATATTAATCCTCAAAAAAAATTCAGAGATCTCTTTTGCAAATCTTTTGATTGCTTATCTTTCAAAAACAGAATTTAAAGATTTAGAAAAAACAGTTTTTGAACATCTATTAACCATAAATTTTAGTAAAAATACTCTTCAAGATTTAAGCTATAAATATGCTACTCTTCTTGATGAAAAATTTAATGACTTTGAGGCTGCATACAAAATAAAAAAAGAGCTATATCTAAAATCACTTGATAATAATGAGCTTTTAAATGAGCTTGAGCTTTTATCTGAAAAAAAAGCAGATTTCCAAGATTTAACTGCAACTCTTTTAAAACTAAAAGATGATGTCTCTGAAAAAATGGCTAAAATAAATATTTTAGCTCGTTTAGGTAAAATTTATGACATCTATTTAAAAGAGCATAAAAAAGCACAAAGTTTTTATAATCAAATTCTTCAAGAGGATAGTGAAAATCTTACAGTTCTTACAGCTCTTGAAAAAATATATCTTGATTCAAAAAACTATGATATGCTTTTTGAGATTTTAGAGAAAAAATATAAACTTCTTAAAAATCATGATGAGAAAATTAAAAACAGAATTACTGTTGCAAAAGTTAAAGGTTTATACTTTAACAAGATAGATGAAGCTCTTCTTGATCTTGATAAAATTATATCTATTGATGAGACGGTTATTGAGGCATATTTGACTAAAAAAGATTTTTATCACTTAAAAAATGATCAAGAAAACATTTTAAAAATACTTTTTAAAATGGAGCATCAATTAAAAAATAGTGGTGAAGAGTTTTTAAATATCGTATCTGAAGTTGTATCAATTTATGCTCAATTAGGGAATATTGAAAAAGCGGTTGAACACTACTTTGAATCTCATGATATGCTTGTTGGTACTCATCAATCTCAACTAAGAGAGAGATTATTTAAACTTTTAAATGATAATAGTGAACTTTTAGATAAGTATACTGAAGAGGTTATTCCATTTTTAACAAATAGAAAACTTTTTGAAGATTTAGTTGGTTTTTATAAAATATTAATATCAAAAGAGGATGAAGTATCTCTCAAAGAGCTCTACTTAAAAAATATCCTTACAATTTATGAATCATCTCTTAAAAATAGAGAAAAAACATTGGAATCTCTGTTTCCAATACTCTCTTTAACTAATGATGTTGAGTCAATTTTAAATAAAATATCAAATTCATATCAAGGTGTTATGGATGTTGATACTCTTGCATCAAAACTTAATTCAATAGGAGAAGAGAGAGTTGAAAACTCTTGGATAATCTATAATGAGATTGGTAAAATTTATGAAAATCATCAACGAGATGAGGAGTCTGAAAATTTTTATCTTAAAGCATTTTATACATATCCTCAACAAAAAGGGCTTTTTGAGATGTTAAAAGAGCTTTTTGAAGTAAAAGAGGATTGGAAAAAACTAAAAGATATTATTATGTTTAGAGCTGAAGCTGTTGAAGAAAGTCATTTTGACCTACTTAAAGAGGGAGCCTCTATTCTTTTAAACAAAATGGGATTAAAAAAAGAGGCTTCAGATGTTTATGAAAAAATATTCATAAATCTTCATGAATATCCAATATTTCAGATATTAAAAGCAATTTATAGTGATTTAGAAAGTTGGGAAGATTTAGCAGTTCTATATCAAAATGCAGCCTTTTTTGAAGATGATGTTGATAAAAAGAGAGAGTATCTTAATATTGGTGCTGATTTACTGTTTAATAAACTTCAAAAACCAGAGAAAGCTGTTGAAATATTGATGCTAATGATTGATTTAGAACCAGAAAATTTTGAAATATATAGTAAATTGGAGGAGATTGTTAAATCAACTTCAAACTATATGGCATTAGACTCTCTTTTTGAAAAAAAATTAAAATATTTTAGTGATGATGAGCTTATACAAGAGACTCTTTTAGAGAGAGCAAAAAACTCTTCAGAAAATCTAAAAAATAGTGATTCTGCTATTGATTATCTTCAAAAATTGCTTGAACTTAATCCATATCATGAGGTTGCAATCAAATATTTAGAGAGTATTGCAAAAAATAATAGTGTTGTAGTTAAGGCCACTTCAATATTAGAACCAATTTATGAAATTATTGGTGCTTGGGATAAACTTGCCATTTTACTTCAAAGAGTTGAACTTTTAACTGAAGATGAAGATGATAAAAAAGTGGTTATAAATAAAATCATTAACATCTATAAAGATAATCTACAACAGTATGATATCTCTTTAAAATTTGCATTCACTCTTTTTAAAAAAGAGCCTCAAAATAGTGAAAATCTGGATATTATCTATCTTCTTCTTGATACAACCGGAAACTATAATGAGTTTATATCTGTTATTGATGAGATTCTTCCTTATCAAAAAGGGGAGATAAAACTTGAAATTTTAAAGCATAAACTCTCTATTTCAGAAAACTATACAGAGAATCAAGTTAAATCAGTTGAAGCACTTCTTGAGCTTATTAAAATTGAGAGTGAAAATATAGAGTGGTATGAAAAAGGGGCACACTATCTACAATCTTTAGGTGACTATAAAACCCTTGTTGATGTTTTAAAAGAGCAAGCTAATCATATTGATTTAGATGGAAAAATAGCAACTCTTTATAGAGTTGCAGAGATTTACAGAGAGAATCTCTTAATGAGTAGAGAAGCTGTTGATATTTACAGAACTATCTTAGAGATAGATATAAATCAAACAATGATTTATGATGATCTTGAGACAATTTTAGCAAATTCAGATAGAACTGATATCAATAAAAGTATTATTTTGATTCTTGAAAATATATACAAAGAGGTTTTAGAGTGGGATCGCTATTGTGAGATTTTGAATAAAAAACTTCAATTTTTAATTAATGAAGATGAGAAAAAAGAGCTATTTTTAATAATAGCTTTAACACAAATTGAGTACATAGGTGATTTTGATGGGGCTTTTAAAAATCTTGTTCAGGCATTTGTTATAGATTTTAGTGAAGTAACATTAGGATATCTTTTCAAAGTTTCAGAAACACTTGGAAATTATGAGGATTTAGTTACTTTATTATCAGAGCTTCTACCAGATATAGATAGTGTTGAAACTCAACAACTAATATATTATAAATCTGGAAATATCTACTTTGAGTTTTTAGGTGATATGTCTAAAGCTAAAAATTCATTTCTAAAACTCTCAAACTATAGAGAGGAGTATTCTGTTCTTAAAAAACTTGAGATGATTTATCAAGAGGAAGGGGCTTTTGAGGAGTTAGAATCTATCTATATCTCATTAGTTTCTTTGATGGATAGTGATGATGAAAAAATTGAAACATATCTAAAATTGGCAGCTCTTCAAGAGGAGTTAGAGAAACCTTTAGAAACAAAAGAGAGCTATAAAAAGCTTATTGAACTAAAACCAAATCATCTTCACTCTTTAAGAGCATTAGAGAATCTATCTCAAAATCAAGATGATGAATTAGTTTCAATATATAAACTAATCTTAGATGCTGAAATTAATGATGAAGAGAGAAGCTTAACCATTTTAAAACTTGCAAAAATTTACAAAAAAGCCTCAAATGATATATCTGAATCTCTTTGGAAAGAGGTTCTTGAGATTGGTGTTGATAAAAAAGAGGCCTATCTTGAGTTGATTGAATACTATACGACTCATGAAAATTGGGATTTTTTAGCTGAATATTATGAAAACTATCTATCTGAATTTGCTGGAGATATAGAGGAGCCTCAGCTAATATCTCATTTTGAAACTCTTGCAGATATATATTATCGTGAAGATAGATTGAATATGCCATCATTTGCACTTCAGAACTATCAAAAAATATTAGAGATAGAACCAACTAATATTTTATCACTTATTAGAATGAAGGAGATTTATCAAAGATTTAACTCTCTTGATGAACAATTTGAGACAATAAGACAACTTATTCAAACATTAGAACAGGGTTTTGAAGAGGAAAATAGTGGATTTAGTAATAGTTCTATTTTATCTCAAATGAAAAATTTAAACCTAAAAATTAAAAAAACACTGTTCGGATACTATAATGAGTTTGCCTCACTTCTACTTGAAAATGGCTCTTTTGAAGAGATGATTCAAATATCAACTAAACATTTAGAGATGAGTCCTAAAAATAGTACTGTTATTTCACGTTTAGAGATGGTTTATGAACAGCAAGAGATGTTTGATGAATTGATATATATTCTTGAGGAGAAACTCTCAATTATCTCTGAACAGAGTGAAATTATATTGATATACCAAAAAATGGCAGAGATATCTCTTGATAAACTAACTTCACCAGAAAGAGCAATCTCATATTACAAAGAGATTCTAAAATTAGAGTCACATAATATTGATGTGATTGAGAAAATTGAGAATCTTTATGAATCATTAACAGAGTGGGATGAACTTACATCAATTCTTAAATTAAAAATTGATGCAGTAGCGGAGAAATTACCTGTTTATGAAAAAATAGTAACAATCTCAATTGAGAATAGTGGTGAGTATGAAGAGGGATTTAATTACTTTGAAAAAGCATACTCAATCTATCCTAACAAAAAAACGCTTATTGAACTATTTTATCAGCTAGGTTCAGTATCAATGCTTTGGGAGAGATTTATAAAAAGTGCTCAAAATGTTTTTCCACTAACAACAGATAACTCTATAAGAGATCAACTTCTTTTTAAAGTAGCAGAAGTATATAGAGATGAGCTTAATTTACCTGAAAACTCAATTAAAACATATCAAATTCTCTCAAATTATCAACCTGATAATAAAGAGATATATCTTAAATTGGAGGAGCTATATCTTCTTACTTCTAAATGGGAAGAGCTTGTTGTTATTTATGAGAGAGTTATTGCTCTTGAGGAGGATAGTGGTTTGCAAAGAGAGTACTACTATAAATTAGGAGTTCATCTTGAAGCCAATATTAACTCACAAAGCAGAACAGCTGAGCTTTATGAAAAAATGATTATTACTTATCCTGAGGAGTTAGAGGCTCTTGATAATTTAGAGAGAATTTACTCTGATATGGGAAGTTTTAACTCTTTAGTAAAAATCTATAAACATAAAATCTCTGTTTTTGATGATTTAGATTTACAAATTGAACTATATCAAAAAATAGCTATAATTGCAGAGGAGAGTAAAAATATCTCTTTAAAAATTGAGGCATATAGTGAAATTTTAAAACGAGATACTAATTCACATGAGGCATACTCGATTTTAGAGGAGTATTATCAATCTAAAAATGATTTTAATCATCTTTTAACTATCTATAATCATTTAATTGAAAATGATAGTTCTTTTAAAATTGATGCAATTTTAAAAAAAGCAGCGATATTAAAAAAAGATTCACAAACATTAGGCAAAGCAGTAGAGCTTTACAATATAGTTTTAGAACAGTATGAACCAAATAACCTATCTGCATTTGAGTCTCTTGAGGAGATTTATAAATTAAATGGAGAGTGGGAGTCTCTTGTATCTCTCTATAAAGTGATTTTAGATCAGGAGGATGAACAAGAGAGACGTATTTTATATCTTAATCAAATTGCTATAATCTATCTTGAAAATCTTTTAAAAGAGGATGAGGCAAAAGAGTATTTTGAATATGCACTATCAGAAAATCCTGTTCAAGAGCAAGCTGTTGCTGGATTGATGAGAATATTTAAATCACAAAATCATTGGGATGATGCTATTGATCTCCTCTCAAGTGTTGCTGCAGGAACTTCAGACCCAAATCAGGCAGCAGAGGCATACTATGAGATTGGAACAATCTATCTAAATGAGATGGATGATATTTATCAGGCTCAAGGAGCTTTTGAACAGGCAGTTCAAAGTAAATTTGATCATGCAGATGCTCTCAGAATGTTAAAAGATATTGCCTATAAAGAGGAGGATTATTCAAATGTTGTTAACTATCTTGATAGGCTTAAAGAGTGTGTTAATGAGGATGAAAAAGTCTCTATTGGTAATGAATTAGGTGTTTTATACTATGAAAAATTAGAGGACTCCTCAAGCTCAATCTCATATTTCGAGGAGAGTTTGGAGTTAAAAGCAACAAAAATATCTGCAGAATATCTCTCAAAACTATACTTTGAATCAGAGATGTTTGATTCATTAAGTTCTCTTTACGAAAAATATAGTGGTTTAATATTAAAATCAGAAGAGATTCCTCAAGAGATTCATCACTATAGAAATGCTTTTGCTAATAGATATCTTAAAAACTCACCAACAAAAGTTTTTGAATTATCAGAGAGATCTTTTAATTTAAATAAAGTTTATAAAGAAAACTTAGAGTTATTAACAGAAGTTGCATTTGAATTAAAAAAATATGAAACAGTTATCTCTGCTTCAAAACAGTATTTAGTTCACTATTTTGACTCTTGTGAAGTTGATGAAATAGGCTCTTTATATGTTAAACTTGGTGTTGCTTATGCAGGAGTTGAGAATTTTGATCTTAGTAATCGATATTTTAATAGAGCTTTAAGTATTGATGAGTATAATATTGATGCTCTTAAATATGCTGTTGATGCCTATAAACATGGTGCACAGTGGCATAAAGTTATTGAGTATTATAATAAAATGATTCAAAAAATAACATCTCAAGATGAGGTTATTAAAATTAACTATGAGATGGGACTTATCTATAAAAATGAGTTACAGAGTTTTTCACAAGCTCTATCTCATTTCGATAAAGTAATCTCAATGGGATTTAAAAACATTGAGTTATTAAATCATCTCTATGATATTTATCAAAAAACATCAAACTACTCAAGTATGGTATCTGTTTTAGAGGAACAACTAAAACTTGACACAAATAATGAGAGTATTGCAAAAATATGTTACACTCTTGCAGACCTATATTTTGCAAAACTTAATAATCCTCAAAAATCGGTTTCATATCTTTTAAAAATTTTATCATGGAACTATAAAAATACAAAAGTTCTATCTGCAATTGAACAGATATTAGAGGCTGCAAAAGCTTTTAAAGATTTAGAGGAGGTTTATAGAAAAGTCTACTCAACTCTTGGTGAGCAGGATATTGAATTAAAAACATATCTTTTAGAAAAACTTGGAGTTATCTATAAAGATATTATTCAAGATTTTGTTAAAACTGTTGAAATTTATGAAACATTAGGAGAACTTCATCCAAATCAACCAAAATATTATCAAATTTTAATTGATTTTTATGAAAGAATTCCTCAGTTTTATGATAAAGCAATTGCTCTTCATAAAGTAAAAGTGAAACAGAATGCTAAAAATAGCACAGACTCTATACACTCTCTTATAAAACTTTATAATGAGAAGAAACTTTATGATAAAATCTATTGCTACTCTGCATTTTTATTCCAAATAGGAGCAGCTCATGAGGATGAGAGAGAGTTTTATAATGGTTATAAATCAGCAACTTTGGCACGTTTAGAGCAACCTATTGGGAAAAATATTTTTGAGAAATATCTAAATCACTCTCATTTGAATAAAGATATATCAAAGGTTATGGAGGGAGTTCAATCATTAGCATCAGACTCTTTATGTGACAAAAAAATAAAAGATATGAAGGATATAGATCCTAAAAAAGATGGATTAGATCCTAACACACGCTTTTATAAACTTGCTGAATATGTGATGCAAAGTTTGGGTGTTTCTGGAGTTGATTTCTATCACATTAAAAACACTCTAAAGGGAATTAAGTTTGACTCTGCTTTAACATCTGGTGGAATTTTTAGCAAAGGGACTAAATCTGATTTCTTTCTTGTTGGAACAGATATGCTTGTTGATAGAGATGAGGCAGAAGCAGGATTTTATTTAGCTAAATATATCACACTTACATTACCTGAATTTTACCTAATTCAGATGGCAAACTCAACAGGAACAACTCTTCAGGAGGTTTATCAAACATTAGAGTCATTAAATAATAGTTCTATTGTTACAAAACTTCCAAAACTCCAAAAAGATTTGAAAAAATCTCTTCCTGCTGATGTTGCATTAACACTTGAATCTCTTTCTAAAAATGGAGCAAATATCAATTTATGGCTTAAAGGGGCTGAATTTACAGCAAATAGAGTTGCTCTTCTATTCTGTGGAGATATTAATAGTGCAATTAAAGTGATAAAAGAGGATCAAAATAGAGTCTCCGGAGCATCTCTTCAGGAAAAAATTGATGACCTTCTTGATTTCTCAATTTCAGATCAATATCTTTCTTTAAGAGAACAACTTGGGGTTTCCATAAAAGTTAAATAACTCTAAATCTCTATTCAAAATTTCTTTAATAAAAGAGTAGCATTTTAAAAACTAGATTACACATATTATATTTTTTTTATTCATATCTCATCTTCACCACCCTGATTTGAATTTTAAATAATTATCAAAAATATTATCTTTTTTGTAATCTAAATGTAAAAATTCTTTATTTTCTTTGCTTAACTTTACCCAAACGCTACTAAATTATGTTTAATATTTATTATCTTTTAATAAAAAATAAGTATTCCTAATCTTTTTTTGTAATTATCTGTTTTTTTATAGGGGGTGGTGAAGATGAGCTATAAGTTATGAGTTTAAAGAAAAATATTTTTTATGATTTTTTCATACTATTATTTGTTACTCTTCATGATTATGAGCTTCCTCTAAAACTATTAGAAAAACTCTCTCATTTAAGCTATTTTGTGCTCTAAAATGAAGAATTAGTGGAAATTTTTCACCTGTTTCATTCTCCATATGAATATTAATAACCTCTTTTATTTTACTACTACAATCAGAGTTAGCCTCCTCTCTTTCAAACTCAACATCTGTTCCATCTGCAAGAGATGCTTTTACAAAAACATCTTTTTCTGAAAGATGAAGCATAAATGCAGAGTCTTGCAATACTGGAATATGACCCATTGTCTCTGTTTCACCAAGAACAACCTCCATTTTCTCTTCAAAATGCATATGAGCTGTTTTATAATCTGTTGTTAAAACAATCTCCTCTGCTTGGTCTAAAAATATTTCACATGCAATTTGATCCCAATCTTTCTCCTCTGTTGTTGCACATTCACTTTGAAGGCAATATAGTTTTCCATTTATATCTGTTGCATTTTGCCCATGAAAACAGTGACAATCAGGAACACCATTAACTTCACCATGAGCATGTCCATCTGGACCACAAACCTCAATCTCTGCAATTGGAACACATTTTGTACCAACTAAAACAGTTGTTTCATTATCACAAGTTTCACACTCCTCTTTTTTACCATCACTATCAGCACAAGAGAGCATTAAAATTGTTAAAGCAAAAATTAAAAAAAGTTTTTTCATATAAAACCTCCAATTAATAATAACGCGAGTTCGGGATTATAAACACGAAATTAAATATTGCTCATCTTTCCT
>DYRY01000038.1:0-11262 GCA_020718465.1 Anaeromyxobacter dehalogenans
TTTTTAAAAATAAAAACATAAACAGTTTATTTTAACTAACTTAAATTAATAATATGTTTTATTATCTCAAATTGTATTGATTAAAGTAAACTCTTTTTGGTTTTTATAGATTTAATTTACTTCTCTATGATTTCAACAAGAATAAGTGTTATATTGTCAATTCCACTACTATATTTTGCTGCATCAACAAGAAGTTCTCCTTTTTTAGTAAGAGATATATCATCTCTTTTTAGAA
The DNA here is from genome assembly GCA_020718465.1 of Anaeromyxobacter dehalogenans. GTDB lineage: Bacteria > UBP6 > JAFGXH01 > JAFGXH01 > JAFGXH01 > JAFGXH01. The sequence goes on from DYRY01000038.1 coordinate 236, forward strand.
TTGTTTGAATTGAGTCATCACTTAACATATCACTCAAACCATCAGAACAAAGTAGAAAAATATCTCCATCATAATAATCATCAGAGAGAATATCAAGAGAGACTTCTGCTTGAACACCAAGTGCATTTGTTAAAATGTGGGAGTAGGGGTGGTGTCTTGCATCATCTTTGCTTAGAAGATGCTGACTCATAAGAATATTAACAACAGAGTGATCTTCTGTTATTTGTGTTAAATTTTTATCTCTTAAAAGATATATTCTGCTATCTCCAATGTGACCAATATAATATTTTCCATAGTAAAATGAGAGAACTTCTAAAGTTGTTCCCATTCCAGATACTTCATTGTTTGAGATAGACTCAAGATAAACAGCCATATTAGCATCTATAATAGAGAGAGAAAGAAGGTTTTCAACAAATTGTAAATCTTTTTGCATATCTTTCTTTTTTTTACTTTCATACCCCTTTTTATCTCTTTTTGCTTCTGAAAAATGTGAAAACACTATCTCTACTGCTTTTGCAGATGCAACCTCTCCTGCATTATGTCCTCCCATTCCATCTGCAAGTATAAAAATTTTAATTCCAGCATCAAAACAGAAGGAATCCTCATTGTTTGTTCTTACAAGACCAACATCACTAATTCCATAAGCATCTATCTTCATTAATCCTCAGCATAGTAAATGGCATATCTAAACCATGTTAAGTATAAAACTCTTTATATTTAAAAATCAAGTTCTTTTATTTTTTTGTTACTTTATATTATTTTTTAGAGCTGTTTTTTTTGAAATACAAAAAAAACTCTATTTATTTTAATAAAAATCTTTTTTTTATAATAAATAAAAACGAGAATAGATTTAACTCTATTCCCGTTTCCCATATAGGAGGAGAACATATTTGGTAGTTGATTATATAATAATTTTTATAAAAAACAAGCCAATTTATTTAAAATTTTTTGAAAATAAAATAGGGATATTTTCAGTTTTATTAGTGTATATTTTAATATTAAATTGAACTATCTGTTTTTTTAATGTTAATTATGTTTTTTTAATGAAATTTATATTATTTATTATTACATTAGATTAAATTTATGTTTTGATATAATTTTATTGAGTTAATCTTTTAGAAGTGAACGAGCAATAACGATTTTTTGAATTTCTGATGTACCTTCATAAATCTCTGTTATTCTTGCATCTCTAAAGTGTCTCTCTGCAGGGTAATCTTTTGTATATCCATATCCACCATGAATTTGAATCCCTTTTGTTGCAATAAAAGAGGCTGTTTCAGCAGCATAAAGTTTTGCCATTGCAGATAATATTCCATAATTTGGATCTTTTATCTCTTTAAGATATGCAGATTTATAAACTAATAATCTTGCTGCCTCAAGTTTAGTAGACATCTCAGCCATCATAAATTGAATCCCTTGAAACTCATGAATATATTGATTAAACTGTTTTCTCTCTTTCGAGTATGCAACAGCATCATCAAGAGCCGATTGTGCGATTCCTAAAGCCTGTGCTGCTATTCCAATTCTTCCACCATCAAGAGTTGTCATTGCTATTTTAAAACCATCTCCCTCATTCCCTAAAAGTTGATTTGCAGGAACTTTTACATCTTCAAAAATGATAGAGCAGGATGATGCTCCCTTTATTCCTAATTTATCTTCAACTTTTCCAATAGAGACTCCTTCCGATTTCATATCAACAATAAAAGCTGATATAGATCTACTTTTTTTAGTTGCATTTTTATCTGTTACTGCAATAACAATTGCAATATCTGCTTCAGAGGCATTTGTGATAAAATTTTTACTACCATTAATAATATAGAAATCTCCATCTTTTGTTGCTACTGTTTTTTGATTTAATGCATCACTTCCTGCTCCTGGTTCTGTAAGTGCAAAACAACCAAGTTTTTTACCAGAGGCTAGGGGAGTTAGAAACTCCTCTTTCTGAAAATCATTTCCATATTGGAGTAGGGGATCACAAACAAGAGAGTTGTTAACACTAACAATAACTCCTGTGGATGCACAACCTCTTGATATCTCCTCGACTGCAATTGCATAGGATACAACATCCATTTCTGAACCACCCCATTGATAGGGAACTGATATTCCCATAATTCCCTGTTTTCCAAGCTCTTTTACAATTTTTTTTGGAAATTCCCCTTTTTTATCAATATCAGCTGCTATTGGAGCTAGTTTATCTTTTACAAATCTTCTTACCATATTTTGAATCATTTTTTGATTCTCATTAAGTGTAAAATCCATTTAATCCTCCATTAAATCATAAGTAAAAATCTCTATTTTTCTTTTATAAAAAGATTTTATAAAAATTCTATAGTTTGTTTTAAGTTTTTATTAAAAATATTTTTACAAAATTCTTAATACCAAACCTATTTTATAGAATTGAGTTACCATTTGTCAAATGTATTTCTTGAAAAATTTTAATGTGATTTTTGTGAGATTACTTAATTACAATGTTAACCAACTTGTTTGGGATAGAGATTTTTTTGATAATCTCTTTACCATCAAGATATTTTTGAATAGTTGGATCATTAAGAGCAGCATTAATAGCCTCCTCTTGGGTGGAGTTAAGTGGTAAATCCTCTTTTGAGCGAACTTTTCCATTAACTTGAAACACTATTGTTACTGTATCATCAATTGTAAATTTCTCAATATATTGAGGGAATGGAACAAAATCTAAATCTTCAGAGTGACCCAACTCCTGCCACAATTCAGATGCCATGTGTGGTGCAAATGGATTAAGGCAACAAACTAATGTTTCAATAGCATATTTTATATACGGAGCACTTTCAGAATCCTCCTCAAATGAATACAACATGTTGGTCAACTCCATCATGGCAGCAATTGCAGTATTATAATGAAATTCATCAAAACAGGAGTGTATTTTTTTAACCATCTTGTTGGTGGCAACTATAATTCTCTTGTTATTTTGGCCCATGTTGTCGAAATCAACTTGCTGACTTAACACAGCTTGTTGAAATCTTTGTTCTACAAGCCTCCAAACTCTATTTAAAAATCGGAAAGAACCCTCAACACCATTATCGGACCACTCAAGATCTCTCTCTGGCGGAGCAGCAAATAGGATGAAAAGTCTTGCGGTATCGGCACCATAATTTTTTATAATCTCTGTTGGGTCAACTGTATTTCCAAGAGATTTTGACATCTTTGCTGCACGACCTGTTTTCTCATCAAACTTGGTGACCATCCCTTGAGTCAACAAGTTGGTGAATGGTTCGTCGCAATTCATATAGCCCTCATCTCTAAGCAACTTGTGGAAAAATCTTGCATACAACAAGTGCATGATGGCATGTTCAATCCCACCAATATATTGATCTACAGGTAGCCAATAGTTAGCCTCCTCTGGATTTAAAATTCCATCATCAAATCTTGGAGAGGTATAACGAGCATAATACCATGATGACTCATTGAATGTATCAAATGTATCGGTCTCTCTTTTTGCTGGTTTTCCATTATGGGTTGTGTTTTTAAAAGATTCAATTGTATCTAAAAGATTTCCTGATGTGATATTATACTCAACATCAAGAGGAAGTGTTACTGGAAGCTCATCAATATTTGCAGCCTCTGTTCCATCCTCTGTATAAAGCATTGGAATTGGAACTCCCCAATAGCGTTGTCTACTAATTCCCCAATCTCTAAGTTTATACTGAACCGCACGATATCCTAAAGATCTTGATTCAAGATAAACTGCTATATCATTAAATGCTTCATCAAAATTCAAATCATCAAACTGACCTGAATTAACAAGAGTTCCTTTTTCAGTAAAAGCCTCTGTGTAATCAGATAGAGTTTTATCTCTATTTCCCTCACCTTTAATAACCTCTTTCATTGAGATTCCATATTTTTTTGCAAATTCAAAATCTCTTTGGTCATGAGCTGGAACAGCCATAACAGCACCTGTTCCATAACTTGCTAAAACAAAGTTGGCAACATATATTGGAATTGGCTCCTCTGTTATTGGATGAAGTGCATAAGATGATGTAAAGAAACCCTTTTTTTGATAGCTTTCAGCCTGTCTATCAATTGCTTTCTCTTTTTTAACCTCTTCAATAAAACTCTCAATTTCAGCTCTATTTGGAGCATTTGATATAAGCTCTTTAGTGAGTGGATGTTCTGGGGCAATACTCATAAATGTAATACCCATAAGAGTATCTGGGCGTGTTGTATAAACCTCAATATGTTTTGTTTTATCAGATTCTAGTGGGAACTTAATTTTTTGACCAAAACTTTTTCCAATCCAGTTTCTTTGTTGAGAGAGAACTCTCTCTGGCCATCCTGGAAGTTTGTTTGTAAACTCAAGAAGCTCATCAGCATAATCGGTTATTTTATAAAACCATTGATCAAGCTCTTTCTGTTCAACTTCATTTGAGCATCTCCAACAGGAGCCATCCTCAACCTGTTCATTAGCTAAAACGGTATTACAATGTTGACACCAATTAACATTTGATGATTTTTTATAAACAAGCCCTTTTTTATACATTTTGATAAAAAGCTCCTGTTCCCATTTATAGTAATCTGGATGTGTTGTTGCAACCTCTCTATCCCAATCATAGGAGAATCCACACATTTTCAGCTGTTTTCTCATATTATTTATATTAGATTTTGTCCAGATAGCGGGGTGAATTCCATGTTTAATTGCAGCATTTTCAGCTGGGAGGCCAAAAGCATCCCAACCAATTGGATGAAGAACATTAAAACCCTTCATTCTTTTATATCTTGCAATAACATCACCAATTGCGTAGTTTCTAACATGTCCCATGTGAATATTTCCGCTTGGGTAAGGAAACATTTCGAGAACATAATATTTAGGTTTCTCTTTAGATGGTTCTGCTTTGTAGATTTTTTTCTCTTCCCAATGTTTTTGCCACTTCTCTTCAATAGCTGTAAAGTTGTATTTTTCGTTCATAAAACATACTCCGGCACAAAAAAGAGAATGATATTATTTTTCTTGATTTGATTCAATAGAATTTAGAGTTTATATATATATTTCCTATTTTTTTATGTTATTTATAGAAAAAAACTAAATGGATTTCTATTTTCAATTGAAAAATTTTTAATCAATTGCTATATTAATGTTGTTTTATTTGATAGTTCTAAATTAGATTGAGAGCTATTTTTTTGTTTTTAAAACAACAAAATTTTGGTTTTTAATGGTAAAGAAATTTATATTTAAGTGATTATTAAATTTTAATAGTAAAGGGTTTTTTATGAAAAGTATTAAAAAAATAGTTTATGTTCATGGTTTTGGAGGAAGAGATCCATTTTCTGACTTTGAAAAAAAGTTAAGAAACTTTTTTGAAAAAATCAATTTTAGAGATAGGGTTGCAATTGAGAGTTACTCTTGGAACTCTGGAAATATTAATCTAAAAAATTTAGGTTATTTATGGAGTGAGGCAAAAAAAGAGGCCGAAAATGAGGCTATTAAATTTGCAAACTATATAAATAAATTGGAGTCTGATAATGTTGAGTACTACATTGTAGCCTTTAGTTTAGGTAGTTTTGTTGTTTTAAATGCTTTAAATATCACAAATAGTTTGAAAAATATAAAAAAAGTAATTTTTATGGGGGCTGCTTCACCAAATAGTTTTACTTTAACAAAAACAGTGGATTCTAAAATATTAAACTACTACTCTCCAAATATGGATAAAGTGTTGAGTAATCTTTACAATAATATTGAGGGAGTTCCTGCTGGAGGAGTAGTTGGGTTTCAGGATTTTAAGAGTTTTCAGAACATAAAAACCAATTTCACACATAAAATAGGGCAAAACTATTTAGAGTTAGTGGATACAATTGGTTGGTTAATCTCTTTTAAAGAGGGTTTTATTGTTAGTGGTGAAACAAATATAAATATACCAATTAAAACATTGGGTGGTCACACTTTTTGGCATCATGTTTATGAAAATGATAAAATTATTATACAATATAATGCTATTTTAGGTTGGTATAGAGCTTTAAATAGTTTAAATGAACGTCTTTGTTGGTCAAAAAATCTTCATGCTATTTTAAAAGGGCTAAATATAACTGATTGGTAGTATTTGCTAACATTTTTTTTACTTTATCTCACTAAAACTCTCAAAAATATTATGAGGAATATGTTTATTTGTAAGATATCTACTAAGCCATTTTCCCTTTTTTGCATAAATCTCATCTGCAAATTCAGAAACACATAAATCACTAATTCCATCACCAATATAGATTATTTTATCATACTGTTTTCTATAGTTATATAGAATTTTCTTTTTACAAACTCCACATTGAGGGCAGGTTTCAACAAAATAGTCCATACTTACTTTGATTTTTCTATGGTTTATAAACTCTAGGCGATTTGCATATATTTTTATTGTTGATGGAATACCAAACTTTTTAAAAATATATTTTATGTTGTAATCAAAGCCACCACTCAATATTCTAATCTCTTTCTCTTTTATAAACTCTTTAAAATATGGGTCAATTTGAACCTCATCAAGAGCTTTTCGATAGATATCCTCCTGAATATTAAATTGATGTTCAAAAACACGAATCCAATCCTTTATGTTGTATTCACCTGTTGCAATTTTATTGCTCCACTCCATATATTTATCTGGATAGAACTTTTGTGTTATATATACTAATGTATCTTGAATTGATATTGTTCCATCAAAATCTACTAAATATATAGTTGTCATTATGTCCTAAAAGTAGCAACAGTTAATATTAACCTATTTCGTACTATTTTTAAAGGTTTTTTAATATTTTGTTTTATTTCTCTGTTTTCTGATAGTAATGATTCAGATTTTGATGATACTTTACCCCCTCAACAGAAAATGAAAAATCAGATGTTAAATCGAAAGATTCAAAAAAGATTGAAAAAAACTCTGTTAATTCAGATAAAAATAGTAAAACTCAATCTAGTGATAAAACAGTTTTAGTTTATCCTTTTCAATTTAACTCTAAATAAAACCTTTTTTTACTATAAAAAAATATGTATATATTTTTAGTTTTTATGAAAAAATTTTATTAAAAAAACCTTTTTTTTTAGTTTTTAAAGAGTTCTCTGGGTGTAAAATATTCCAAATCTCTCTCCAGCCAAGAAAACCACCAATATTTCTATCATCAATAAAAATATCTGCATCAATTTTTCTACTAATAGAGTCATCAAATTTCTCATTAGGATAACTACAATTAATGGCATAAAATTTTAGCCCTTTTTTTTCACAAAACTCAACCGCCTCTTTTAAATAGTCTCCAGAGCGATATGTCCATAAAATAAGAAGATGCCCTTTTTTTTGAAGCTCAATAAGTGTATCAAATGCAAAAATCATCTCTCTACCAATTGCAGGATAGGCATGTTCAACAATTGTTCCATCAAAATCAACAGCAATTCTCATATTTATCCTATAAGATACTTTTTAAAAAAATAAAAATGGTTTTTTTTAAAGAAAAACAAATAAAAAATACTCTTTTTTTAAGAAAAAAACAGTTTTTTCATATTTTTATGAAAAATCATAACTATTAAATAGATCTCTAATTCTCTCTAAAGCCTCTTTTACTATCTCTTTTGGAGCAGCAATATTCATTCGTTGAAAATTTGATGAGCCTCCAAACCAAGCACCATCCATAAGATGAACTCCCTCTTTTTCTAGTAGTAATTTATTTATGGAGGGGTGATTATAGTCTGAAAAATCGAGCCAAAGCATAAAAGTTCCATCAGGAGAGTAGGTTTTTACTTTTGGGAGCTCTTTTTTTAAAAAATCTATTGTGAAATCTATATTTCCTTTTAGATATATTAAAAGCTCCTCTAACCACTCTTCACCATTGTTATAGGCAACATCTAATGCTATATTCCCAAAAATATTACCAGATTTTAAGTGAAGTTGCTCTAATGTAAAATCGAAATCTCTTTTTAATTCTGGGTTTGTTATAATTGTAATAGCAGTTGTTAAACCTGCAAGATTAAATGTTTTACTTGGGGATATAAATGTGATTGTTCTATCTGCAATCTCTTCAGAAATAGAGGCAATTGGTGTATGTTTTCTATCTCCAAAAACAATATCAGCATGAATCTCATCTGAAAATATAATTAAATCATATTTTATTGCAAATTCACCTATTTTTTGAAGCTCCTCTCTGCTCCAAACATTACCTGTTGGATTATGAGGATTGCAAAGCAAAATAGCTTTAACTCTATGATTAAGTTTTTGCTCTAAATCATTAAAATCTATCTGAAATCTACCCATTGAATCAACTTTAAGTGGATTTTTCACAACTTGTCTTTTATTATTTGTGATTGATGAGAAAAATGGTGGATATACTGGTGGTTGAATAATAATTCTATCTCTCATATCTGTAAAAGTTTGAATCGCAATATTTATTGCAGATACAACTCCAGGAGAGAATGTTAAATGCTCTTTTTTTATATCCCAATTATATCTTTTTTTTGTCCAGTTTATAATCGACTCAAACCATCCCTTTTGAAGGTATGTGTACCCATAAATTCCATGATTTGCCCGTTTTAAAATAGCCTCTTTTATCTCTGGGGCTGTTTCAAACTCCATATCTGCAATTGATAGTGGAATTGTATTGATATCTTTAATTTTCCTCTCTGCCATTTTATATTTCGCACTAAATTCATCTTTTCTTGAGATGATTGAATCAAAATCATACTTCATAAAACCTCCATTAACATAAGAATTTATCAATAAAAAGCTATTTATGTCAAGATTTTTATACTTCATTATATTTTTTATATCTATATTAAAATATGTTTTATAATTGAGTGATTTTTATATTTGTTGATAAAAAATATTTAAGCTATTTTTATTAATATTTTTATTAATATTTTTATTATTTTTAATTTTTTTTGAGAAAAATCTTTAAAAATCTCTTTTTTTTTGAAAAAAAAAGATACAAATGATATAATTAATCTGGTTTTTATTAACAAAATAGTTTTGGAGGTTTTATGAGTGATATTGAAAGTTTAATCAAACATGCAAACTCAAATGATATGAGTGCCATTTTAGATTTAATGTTTCACTACTATCAAAATGAGGATTACTTAAATGCTTTAGATTGGATTAAAAAGGCTATCTCATTAGGAAACTCTGATGGAATGAATTTTTTAGGAGTTTTTTATCAAAATGGGTTTGGTGTTGAACAAAACTACTCACTATCTGCTCAATGGTATCAAAAAGCAGCTGATTTAGGTAATGCTATTGCTATAAATAATTTGGGATTCTATTATAGTAATGGAGTAGGAGTTGAGAAAAATTTTCAAAAAGCATTTGAATTATATCAAAAAGGGGCAAATCTGAATAATGCAGACTCTATGAATAATTTAGCGGTTCATTATGAGAGTGGTTATGGTGTAGAACAGAGTTATAAAAACTCTTTTTACTGGTATGAAAAAGCTGCAAATCTTAAAAGTCCAGAGGCAATGTTTCAGGTTGGTTTATATTACCATTTTGGTCGTGTTGTAGAGCAGAACTTTTTTTTGGCTGTTGAGTGGTATAAAAAGGCATTAAATGCAGGTCATTCAGAGGCCTACTATAATTTAGGAGTTTGTTTTGAGAATGGTTTAGGGGTAGAGCAGGATTATCAAGTTGCCTTTGATTTATATCGAAAAGCTGCAAATTTTGGAGATACTAATGCAATGTATAATATTGGTGTTTTTTATCTTAATGGAGTCGCAGTAGAACAGAACAAACAGGAGGCAATTGAGTGGTTTTTAGAGTCTGCAAATCGTGGAAATAGATTGGCAGTATATAATCTATTTGTTTGTTATATGGATGGTGTTGGAGTGGAAAAAAGTTATGAAAAAGCCTTTGATTGGGCTCAAAAAGGGGCATATTTAGGGGATTCTAACTCAATGAATGCTTTAGGTTTTTGTTATCAAAATGGGCTTGGTGTTGAGGTAAACTATCAAAAAGCGATTAATTGGTACTCTGAATCTGCTAATTTAGGTAATACAAATGCTAAAAATAATTTAGATAATCTCAAAAGTAAACTATAGCGTCTGATAATGTTTTTGATTTTGTTATAGAACTTTTTTTATTTAAATTATTTTAAAACAAAAAGACATTAACTCTAATTTTTAATTAATTTTGTTCCTATTTAAAACTATAAAATCCTTTAAAATAGGGGAGATTCATAAAACAAATTCAATCTATTGTTCATTGTAAATATTTATAAAATAGTTTAAAATTAGTTTTGAAGTAGATATATTGTGAATTTTAATAATTATTTTTTAATTGATTTAGAAATAGGCATACTATTAAACTTATAGTGTCTGATAATGTTTAGGTGTGTTTTATTCTTTTATTTTTTTAGGAGGAGATTATGGAGAAACTTAACATTTATAATTTAATTATTTTAGATGAAAGTGGTTCAATGGAATCAATAAAAAAACAAACTATTGCAGGTTTTAATAAGCTAATTTATACAATAAAAAAAGCTCAAGATGATTTTAAAGAACAGAATCATAGAGTAACTTTTGTTACATTTAATAGTGATGGAGTTAAATTTAGAATTTTTAATAATTCTATTTCTGAAATTAATAAGATAACAGAGAAGATGTATAATCCATCATCAATGACACCATTATATGATGCAATAGGTGAATCTATTTTAAAACTTAAAGAGGTGGTTGATGATGATCATAGTGTTGTTATTACAACTATTTTAACAGATGGTGCTGAAAACTCATCTAAAGAGTTTACTCAAAACAATATTAGTAGTTTAATAGCAGAGTTAAAAGAGAAAAATTGGAGTTTTTCATATATTGGTGCAAATCAAGATGTTGAGAGAGTTTCTAAAGGATTATCAATAACAAATAATATCACATTTAGTGCAACAGAATCTGGAGTATTAGGAACTTTTAATAATCTATCAAATATTTTTGGAGATATGTTTTCAGGTTTGAATCATAGAGTTAATAATTCAAATTCGTTTTTTGATGAGATATTCCAAAAAGGGAAAGATAAAAAAACAGAGAAAGATAAAAAAAATGTTTGATTTGA
>DYRY01000038.1:11362-15719 GCA_020718465.1 Anaeromyxobacter dehalogenans
AATCAGAAATTTATAGATTTTTACCAGTAGAGTGAAATCCAGAAATAGCTTTCAAAATTTGCAACAGAAGCCTCATTCTTTATCCATTCATATTGAAGTTTCCATCGATTATTAAAATTAATAATAAAAGAGAATCTTTCTCGATTAAAAAATTTTCCATCAGATTCTGCATTTCTATAAGATAGGGGAGCCATAAAAAAATTATATTTATAACTATATTCAAAATCATGTTTATATTGAATTGCAACTCTATTTGTTATTTGAAATAAAATACCAGGTGAGTATCTTTTTGAAAGTATAGAGATATTTTCATCATTTATTTTAGATGGAGTGCCTTCAAATGTTGATGATTGATTCTGTTTTATGAGAGATGTTATATCCACTTCTGATAGAAATGCTAACCATGGAAAAACTCTAAGTGTATAATTTAAAGATAAAAATGGAGTTGTAAAGAATCCATGAATTTTATGTTTAAAAATAGAGTGAACTCCAAAAGAGAATGAAATGGTATTAATTTTATTGTGAATCATTTGCCAAGTTAATGATGTAGGAATAAAAAGAAAAAAATTTACCATTAAATCATCTGAAAGGCTGTATTGAGTATTGAAAGGGAGAGGGGGAAGTATATATCCTGCAGCAACATCCCCCTGTGATTCAACAAAAAGAACTCCTGTAAAGTCAGATTTAAATACTCCTTGAGGTAAATTATGAGGCTTTTCAATCTCTCTAATAGGATAGTTCTCAAGCTCTTTTATTGAACTACAAGAGACTAAAGAAATTAATAGCAGAGTTAGAAAAAAAATCTTTAAATTCATATAATATCTCCGATAAAAATAATTGAATAATAGTAGTGAAAAATAAAAAAAAAGTCAAGAAATGCAGAAATTTTTAAAAACATGTAAAATATAACGTCTGATAATGTTTTTGTTTTATAAACAAAATAAAAAATAAAAAGAGACTTTGTCAAATAAGAAAAAATATGATATAACAAAATAGAATATTTGGGAGAAACGCCATGTGTGGAATAATTGGATATATAGGCAATAAAAACTGCTCTGACATACTCCTTCAGGGATTATCAAAACTTGAATATAGAGGTTATGACTCTGCTGGAGTTGCAATCCTTAATAATGGAAATATTACCCGACTTAAAACAGAGGGTAAGCTTCAAGGACTCTATGCAAAAGTATATTTAGAAAAACCTGAAGGAACAATTGGAATAGGGCATACTCGTTGGGCAACTCATGGTGCACCAACAACAGTTAATGCTCATCCTCATAGTGCAGGAAAATTTTCAATAATTCATAATGGAATTATTGAAAATTATAAAGAGTTAAAATCATATCTCCAAAAAGAGGGGGCAATTTTTTCAACAGAAACCGATTCTGAAATTATAGCACATCTTCTTGATTTAAACTCAAAAAATTCAACTTTTGAGGAGGCTGTTGTTAAAACTATTTCAAAATTAGAGGGTGCTTTTGCTGTGTTGGTCCTTTTTGAGGAGTCTGAAAAAATTATTGCATTTAAACAACACTCACCAATGGTTATTGGGGTTGGAGATGAAGAGATGTTTGTTGCATCTGATATTCCAGCACTTCTTGAGTATACTAAAAAGTTTATATTTATGAATGATGGAGAGTTGGCTACTCTTGAAAAAAACAGTTTTAAACTCTATGATTTTTCTTTAAATCCTAAAGAGTATAAAATTGAGACTCTTAATATATCTCCACTTATGGCGGAAAAAGGAAACTATAAACATTTTATGTTAAAAGAGATTTTTGAACAAAATAGAAGTATAAGTGATACTTTTAGAGGTAGGGTTCTTAATGGTGGAGAAAAATTAGATTTAGATATATCTAATCTTGAAGATTTTTTTAAAAATTCTCTGAAAAGAGTAATTATTACTGCATGTGGAACATCTTGGCATGCAGGATTGGTTGGAAAATATTTTATAGAACATCTTGCAAGAGTTCCTGTCGAAGTTGATTATGCCTCTGAATATCGGTATCGTTCTCCAATCATTGATGAAAATTGCCTTGTCATTGCAATTTCACAATCTGGGGAAACTGCTGATACTCTTTTTTCAATAAAAATGGCTAAAGAGAAAGGTGCTAAAGTTTTATCAATCTGTAATGTTTTTCAATCATCAATTCCAAGAAACTCTGATGCTGTTTTATATACCTATGCTGGTCCAGAGATAGGAGTTGCATCAACAAAAGCATTTACGACACAATTAGCAGTTATGATTATGTTTGCAATTCATCTAAAAGAGTGTAAAATTGGTTCTCTTGATGTAGATTTACTAAAAGAGCTTCTATCAATTCCTGAAAAAATAGATGGAGTGTTGAAAAATGGAGATTTAGTTTTAGAGTTAGCTCAAAAATATCATCACTTTAAAGATTTCCTATTTTTAGGAAGAGGTTTAAATTTTCCAATCGCCCTTGAGGGAGCTTTAAAACTAAAAGAGATATCTTACATTCATGCAGAGGGTTATCCATCTGGTGAGATGAAACATGGACCAATTGCACTAATTGATGAGGATATGCCAACAATAATTATAGCAACTAAAAATAATCAATATGAAAAAGTTTTAAGTAATCTTCAGGAGATTAGGGCTAGAAGTGGAAAAGTTATTGCAATTGCAACAGAGGGAAATAGTTCTATAACTGAATTTTGTGATGATATAGTTTTCGTTCCAGAGTCATCAGCTTTACTTGAACCATTTTTTACTGTAATTCCACTTCAACTATTTGCGTATTATGTGGCTGATATTAAAGGAACTGATGTAGATCAACCAAGAAATCTTGCAAAATGTGTTACTGTTGAATAAAAATCATTGTTTAACCGTCTAATATAAAATGTGGTAGGAGATACTCATGAAAAAAATATTACTATTTTTATTTGTAACAACTCTTTTAAGCCCATTATATGCAGAGGATTATAAGATGCCAGATGGGTTTGGTGAGAAGGGGACATCTAAAATATTTGATAATAGAACAACAAAATCTGTTAAAGATATGAAGGAAAAACAGAAAAAAATCGATACAACAGACCCTCGTAATCAAACAACAGACCCAACAGATGATTCCAAAATTGTTCAAAATATCGCTTCTGGTGATTCAAACACAGAACAAACAGATTCAACAATCTCCACTCAAAATAAAAGTGAGCAAGATATCACAAATTTGATGGATGGTGGATCTGGAGATAAAAAAGACTCTAATGGAAACTTTAATAATCAAACAGAAAAATCGGTTGAGGATATGAAAGGGGATTCTAAAAAAATTGATACAACAGACCCTCGAAACAATCAAAATCCTTATGATGATTATAGAAAAGTTTTTAAAATTTTTAGAACAAGCAGATACTCTAGCTTTTTTAAAAGAGTCTCTTTTAATCTTGATTTCTCATCAAGAGCTCTGTTTTCAAAATTAAATTTAGATGAAACAAAAGATTTTTCAGCAGTAAGCTTTCAGGGTAAATATAATTTTCTTATTGACTACAAAAGAAAAACTTCAAACTATAAAATTGGAGTTGGTTCTATAAATCCATACTCTATATCTTCAAATAGTATGGAGTTTGAAAATGCACCTGAAAATTTTAGTAGATGGAGTTCTTTTGGAAAAAGTGGTTCATTAAGTCCAATCATAACAGAGTTATCTATTGCTCCATACTCAACTCAAAAGGGAGAGGTTAGATTTGGTAGATTTTTAACCCCTTTTGAAAATAGCTATATGTTTTCTAATGAACTATTTTTTGATGGTTTCTCTGGAGTTATAAATTTAGGTCCTGTAAAAATCAATGCTTTGGCTTCTGCTTTAAACTCATCTGTTGCAGAAGTTGAGATAGATAATCTACTTATTCTTCACTCTTTAATGGCAACGGCAACATTTGATAAAATCTCTTTTTATCTTGGGTATGTTGGTGTTCATGGTGATGATTCTATTGAACACTCAATATTTAATGGTTATGCAGACTCTATTATTATTATAGGTGGAGTTAAATACTCAACAGAGATGTTAAAACTATTTGCAAATGGCAGTTTTAATGTTACAGAGGATAGTAATCAGTGGGGATTTGATATTGGTTCATCATATAGAAGAGGTGATTTTGAGGGAGATATCATTTTTTCATATAAAAAAGACAACTCAATAATTAAGTCTCTTTCTGATGAATTTTTTATGAAAGATATAATGGGTGGAAAAGTTGGTGCAAAATACTTTTTTGAAAAAAATGGGAATATTGCACTTGAAACAGCATACCTAAAATCAATAAGTAATTCAGATAATTGGAGTCTTTTAGTTATTGCTTCTATTAACTCATCTTTTTAATTTTTCTATAAAAAATTATTTTTACT
>DYRY01000038.1:15819-20692 GCA_020718465.1 Anaeromyxobacter dehalogenans
ATTTTTACTGTGCAGATTCAATATTAAGCTCGATTCTGATTGACTTTAGGTCTGGTTTTTCTGTTGTAAAAAAAACTAGCATATATGGAATCTCTTGAGAGGGTAAGATTCCCCAATTCATACCATTTTGACCTGATTGAGAGTATAGAGAGTCAATAGCCTGTTCATTTTTTGCTTTTTTAATGCTATTATCATCAAAAATATTCCCAGCATAAACCCGTTTGTTGAAAAGCTCTTTATTTTCAATATCAAAAACTTTACCCCTTATTGTTACTAAGTTTTTAGGTTCAGTTGTTGCATTTTTTATAACACCTTTTATTACAAATGCAAACTCTTTTTTTGATATTGTTATGAGTTTTGTTTCAACTTTTGTTTTATCAATAACAAACTGTTGAGATAGAGGAATCTCTTTTTTTATCTCCTCTTTTATTTCAGTAGTTTCTCCAAGAAAAGCAATTTTAACCATTTGTGGAATATTGCTTAATTGTAGTTTCCATCCGTTTCTAAACATGACAAATACAATAAAAACACTCACAAAAAAAATAAGAAACATTAGAAATTTAACAACTCCGCTACCGGAAGAACCATCCTTATCTTTTTTATATTGATCTGCAATTGTGTCAAATCGTTTTTCTGTTCTTTTATCAATTCTCTGATTCTGATTTTGATTTAAATTAAGATTTTTCTTATTTCCTGAATTTAACTCAAGAGAGTTTGGATTTGTATTTGGATTTGTATTTGTATTTGCATTAAATGTCCCAGAAACAGACTCTGGATTAATCTCTTTCATCTGTTTTATATTAATTTGTGAAGTGTAATCATCAAATCTTATTTGCTGGTTTTGTTGAACACTATTTTTTTGTGGAGGAGTCTGTGGTGGTTGTGTTGGTTGCTGAACAAAGCTCTTATTATTTATATTTGTGTTCTCTTTCAATCTTTGTGTATCAAGAATTAATGTTGCTTTGCCATCCTCAAAATCAAATTCATCAGCACTTGGTTTTGGAGCAAAAGAGTCCTCAAACATATCCTCTTTTTTTTCAAAAGGGGTTTTTAGTTTGTTTATTCCTGATATAGTCTCATCAGATTGTATAGTATTAATTGATGATAAAACATTTTGTGGTTTTTGAAATTTTGGATTATCAACATCAATAATTGAGCTACAGTTTTTACATCTGATTTTAACTCTCTCTTTATCACCCAATTTGCTTTCATCTATTTTATATTTAGATTGGCAATTTTTACAACTAATATCAATCACAGAAACCTCTCAAAACACAACAGAATATAATTTATAACAACTACAATTATAATTCAAGAGTAATTATAGCTGTTTTTTTTAAAACTATCTATTTTTAATATTTGATTTTTAATCAAATAGTTCATATAACTCCTGATTATCAGAGGCTTTTCTAGCTTTATGTGTAGCCCAATCTTTCAGTTTTTTAATCTCCTCCTCATAAGTTTTATAGAAGGGGATTGTTTGTTCTATTGTATATAAAAAATCTTTCTCATTAACAGCTTTTGATGAGTAAAAGGCTCTATATAAAGCCGATATAACAATCTGCTCTATCTCTGCACCAGAAAAAAACTCTGTTTTTTCTGCAAATAGTTCAATATTCATTGAGGTTGAATCTAATTTTTTTTTAGTTATATGAATTTTAAATATCTCAAATCGCTCTTTTTTACTTGGTAAATCAAGAAAAAATATCTCATCAAAACGACCTTTTCTTAGGAGTTCAGGAGGAATATCATCAATTTTATTTGCAGTTGCAATAACAAAAACAAGCTCTTTTTTCTCCTGAAGCCATGTTAAAAATGTTGCAAAAATCCTTTTTAACTCAACTGCACCAGATGAGGATGCGGAAAAAAGTTTATCAATCTCATCAAGCCACAAAATAACAGGAGCCAGATTTTCAGCAACTTTTAAATTCTCTTTAAATGTCTCCTCTGCTGTTTTATTAGATGTGAATAGAAGTGAAAAATCCATTTTTAACAAAGGAAGTCTCCACAAACCACCAACCGCTTTTGCAGTTAAAGATTTTCCACATCCCTGAATACCAACAAGTAAAACCCCTTTTGGATAGGGAATTCCTAACTCTCTTGCTTTTGGACTAAAGGCTTTTTGTCTCTCTTTTAGCCACTGTTTTAGACTATTCTGACCACCTAAATCAGCAATAGTCTCATCATCCTCAATAAAATCCATTGAAACATTTAGTTTAAAAAAAGATTTTTTCTCTTTTAGAAGTGTTTTAAAAAAATCTATTTTTTTCTCTTTTTTTTGAAATAGAGCAAACTCTAACATACTCTGAATTGATGTTATTGGAAGACCTGTTAAGAAATTTGAAGCCTGTTTTATAACATCTGTGGATACTTGAACTTCTCTTATTCTAAAAAAATTAGATACAATCTCCTCAATTTCTGATAGCTCTGGTTTTGACATCTCTATATTTTTAACATATACAGAATCAAAATCCTGATTTGATATTATAATATTTTTAATATTTTGATTTTTTAGTTTATGGTAACTATTTTCAAGATAGTCAACATCTATTTTTTGTCCAACTTCAATAATAAGTGAATTTTTGAAATCTATAGAGTCTAAAATGTGGTTTTTAAATGTTGTGTTAGTTGATTTATTAAAAATATCTTTAACATCTTTAAAATTTACTGTTTTTTCAGAAAGTCCTTTTATATCTGTAAAAAAAGCCTCTCTTATATCTTGAAAAAATAGATCAAAAACTCTACTACTCCATCTATTTTTAAGATTTTCATATATAATTTGATGAAGATATAGTGAATCAGATGTTTTCAGATTTAATATTGTTGTGTGTTCAAGATGATAGTTTAAAATCTCATTAATCTGTTTTTTCAAGTAAATCCTTTTTAAAAAAAACTAAAAAATTTTAAAAAAAACTAAAAAATATTTTTTAAAATCAGTAAATTACTCTTAAAATCTCCTCATAAGAGGTAACTCCTTGTGCAAGTTTTCTAACAGCTTGTTCACGAAGTGGTTTCATGCCATCCATTTTAGCATTTTTAGCAATCTCATTAAGTTGACCAGATATAATTAACTGTTTGATTTTAGGTGTAATCTCAAAAAGCTCATAAACAGCACTTCTTCCTAAAAATCCTGTTCCTCTACAGATTGGACAACCATTTCCTTTAAAAGTTTTTAAACTCTCTCTTTCTGGAGGTAGTTTTAATCCTAAAATAGAGGCTTCATCTTTTGTTATAGATGTTTCTACTTTACACTCTGGACAGATCTTTCTAATAAGTCTTTGAGCAATTGCTCCAATAAGGGTAGTTGCAATCATAAACGGGTCAATTCCCAAATCTATTAACCTATCAATACTTGTTAATGAGTCATTTGTGTGAAGAGAGGCAAAAACTAAGTGACCTGTTAATGCTGCTTGAATAGCATTTTGAGCTGTCTCTTTATCACGAATCTCTCCAACCATTATTATATCTGGGTCCTGACGAAGAATTGTTCTAAGGGCATTTGCAAAAGTTAGATCGATTTTTGAATTAACTGCAACCTGATTAAAATGTTCATAAATCATCTCAATTGGGTCCTCAATTGTAACTATATTTATAGATTCATTAACTCTTGTTTTTAAGGAGGAGTAGAGTGTTGTTGTCTTACCAGAACCAGTTGGACCTGTTATTAAAATAAGTCCATTTGGTCTATTTATGAAAGATGTATAAAGCTTAAAATCATCTTTAAAAAAACCAAGTGTCTCAAGATCTTGAAAAAGTAACTCTGGGTCAAAAATTCTTATAACAACTTTTTCACCAAAGGCAACAGGAAGTGTTGACATACGAAGTTCAATCTCTTTATCATCTTTTTGGATTTTTATTCTACCATCTTGAGGTTTTCTTTTTTCAGAGATATCCATTCTTGCCATCCCTTTAAGACGACTAACAAAAGCGGGATGAAGTGTTGCAGGAATAGACTGAATTGTGTGAAGAACACCATCAATTCTTAGACGAATTTTAGTTTGTTCTCTTTTTGGTTCAATATGAATATCGGATGCTTTTTGATTGGTTGCATAAGTTAAAAGATAATCAACTGCATTTACAATATGCTTATCATTAGCATCAATCTCCTGAATTGATTTAATAGTGAAAAGACTCTCTAAATTTGATAATTTTTGAGATGTTGTATCTGTATAGTCCTGTTCCGCCTTTTTTACAGAGACATTAAAGCCAAAAATCTCATTAACAATTTTTAAAATATCACTTTTAGAGGCAATATGAACTTTTACCTCAAGTTTTGTTGTTAGTTTAAGATCCTCAAACATTGCTTCATTAAAAGGGTTATCGGTTGCAATATGAATTGCACCATCTCTCTCATAAAGAGGGCAGATAACATTAATTCTTGCAAAATTTCTACTGGTATATCTTATTGCTATATTGGTATCTATTCTTAAAGGATCTAGTTTTATATATGGAAGAGATGTTTTTTCTGCAACAACCTGCATTATCTCATCCTCTGTTATCTGTATCTCTGGAGCTGTTTTAGCAAACCATAAAAATATCTCAACAGGAGATGGAGTATATTTTGCAAAGCGTCTCTCCTCTGCTGTTGGAAATATAGATGTTAAGACTCTACTTGATATTTTACTCTCTGAAAATAGGAGTGATTGTTTGATTCTTTCATCTTGAAAAACTTTTTTTTCTGTAAGTATATCTAAAAGAAAAAGTAGTGAAAACTCCTCTTTTCTTCTCAAAATTCCTCCTAAACCTTATAATCAAAACTCAAAAATGTCATAATATCACAAAAAAATAACAAACACAAAAATTTAATAAAAAATTTAATAATTTTCTATTTGATAAATGAAAAAATCTAAGCTATATATATTAAAGAAGTATT
>DYRY01000199.1 GCA_020718465.1 Anaeromyxobacter dehalogenans
AATTGTATGATGATAAAGTAAGCAACAACTCAACCCAAAAACAAAAAAATAGAGAGAATAATTTGAAGATTTTGATGAGGGTAAATTTCCTCAAAAGACTTGAAAGCAGTGTGGATAGCTTTAGAATCACACTCTATAATTTTGCTTCAAATATTGAAAATATCCTCCATAAAATAGAAGAATTTGAAGCTGGAAATGAAGCTTCTATTGAAGATATCAATACGATAGAGCTTGAAGATATGGAGAGTGAAGAGTGGCTTGATGATGAGTTTAGTATAGGGAAAAAAGTCAAAATAAACCTATGTGATATGAATACGATAGGTTGGAAGGAAGATTTGGAAGATGATTTGCAAATAGCTTTACATATCTTAGAAGATATGAAAAAAGTGATTTCAAAAGAGGATGAAAAACTAAATAAACTCAAATCAAAAATCATAGAAAAATTAGAAAAACCGATAAACACTTACAACAATAAACCTAATACAAAAATCATAATCTTTACAGCTTTTGCAGATACGGCAAATTATCTTTATGAAGAGCTAAAAGATTTTAATCTCTCCTTACATCTTCAAACAGCAAAAATTACAGGGAGTGGGACAAATAAATCAACACTCAATATTCACAATGAGTTTAACAATATCCTTTGCTATTTTTCTCCACTATCCAAAAATAAGAATCTAAAACAAAATGAAAAAGAGATAGATATTCTTATAGCTACAGATTGTATCAGTGAGGGGCAAAATCTTCAAGATTGCGACACACTTATCAACTATGATATTCACTGGAATCCTGTACGAATCATACAAAGATTTGGAAGAGTTGATAGAATAGGGAGCAAAAACGAATATATCCAACTTATCAATTTTTGGCCACAAATTAGCCTCGATGAATATATCAATCTTAAAAATAGAGTTGAAACTCGTATGTTTATGGTCGATACAACCGCAACAGGGGAAGATAATGTTTTGACAAACCAATCTTCACAAATGGAATTTAGGAAACAACAGCTTCAAAAACTTCAAACAGAAGTAGTAGATATCGAAGATATGGATAGTTCTATTTCGATAACCGATTTGGGACTCAATGATTTTCGTATCGATTTAATCAATTTTATCCAATCAAAAGGGGATATCAAAGATGCAAGTTGTGGAGTCCATACGGTTTGTAAAAAAGATACAACCAAAAATATAGATGAGGGTGTAGTATTTGTCCTTAAAAATATCAATAACAATAGCAACACTCTAAACACAAACCAACTTCACCCTTTTTATTTGATATATATTTCACAAGATGGGCAAATCAAACAAAACCATCTCAATGTCAAAAATATACTTGATACTTTGCGAGTTTTATGTAAAACAAACGATGAGCCTATAGAAGAGGTGTACGAGATATTTAATGATGAAACAAAAGATGGAAGAGATATGAGTATATACTCAAATCTTTTAAACAGTGCTATTTCATCAATAGTGCAAACAAAAGAGGAGAGTGATATTGAGTCACTTTTTAGTGGTGGTGGAACTTCGTTTTTAGAAGATACGATGAGTGGAGTTGATGATTTTGAGCTTATTGCTTTTGTGGTGATAAAATAGTGTTTACCCTTCCAAAAACAACTATACTCAATAGATTTGTCCCTAAAAAAACATTTGAACAAAAAGTTCCAAATGGGAAAAAGATATTGAACGATATTGTAAAAATCACGATAAAAAACAAAATAGCCCCAAGTACAATCAATATAGAAGCAACCCCTAAAATACCTGAAATACTTCTTTTTGAGATAGTGCTAAAAAACAAAGAGATACCAAAAAACGCCATCAAAACTATCGATGAGCTAGTCAATATCCCAATACTATACAAACTTATTTTTGAAGATAGTTTTTGTTATGCGATTTTTTATAAGGAAGGGAAAAAATACTTTTTTTCAGACTGGAACGAAACAAAAGAGTTTGATTTTTCCTATCCAAATTTACAAAAAGTCTATGAGGAGATGGTTAAAAGTTTTTTTAGAAGTGATGCAAAAAAGATAGAAAATAACTTTGCCAAATCTTTTGAAATAGAACTCCAAATAGAAATCTTAGCAAAAGAGATACAAGCACTTGAAAACAAAATAACAAAAGAAAAACAATTTAAAAAGAAACTAGAACTCTCACAAAAACTTACACCAAAACAAAATCAACTCCAAACCATACTAAAGGAAATCAATGAATGAATTACAAAATTTAAGCCTAAATAAACTAAAAATGGAAACACCAAATAAGTGTGATGAAAATATACAAAAACTCAAAGAGCTTTTCCCTCAAATCGTAAGTGAAGATAAAATTGATTTTGATATCCTCAAACAACTTCTAAGTGATACTATCGTTGAAGCTGATGATGAAAGATATAGACTTGACTGGGTAGGGAAAAAAGCATCGTTACTCAAAGCAAATACACCAATAAATAAAACTCTAAGACCTTGTGAAGAGGAGAGTGTCGATTTTGAAAATACAAAAAACCTCTATATCGAGGGGGATAATTTTGAAGTGCTAAAGATTTTGAGTGAAAGCTATCTTGGTAAAATAAAAATGATATATATCGACCCACCATACAATACAGGAAAAGATTTTGTCTATCGTGATAATTTCACACAAAGTAAAGAGGAGTTTGAAAGTGAAATAGGCTTAAGAGATGAAGAGGGAAATAAACTTTTTAGAAATACAGATAGCAATGGGAGATTTCATAGTGATTGGCTCTCTATGATGTATGAAAGGCTTTTGGTTTCTCGTGATTTACTAAAAGATGATGGGGTTATACTTATTTCGATAGGCGATGATGAGATTGATAATTTAAGAAAAGTTTGTACACAAGTGTATGGAGAAAATAATTTTATAGCTCAGTTAGTATGGAATTGCTCTACAGGAGGAGGTATAAGACCAAAGCATTTTAGTATTACACATGAGTATATTTTAGTTTATTCAAAAAATAAAAATAAATTAGATGAATTAAATGCAACCTTATCTAAAGAAGCTGTTAAACAATATAAATTATCAGATGATAAAGGATTATATAGAGAAAAAGATTTTGTATTTAAAAATATTTCAACAAATATAAATCAAAAATATGAAATTAAATGTCCTAATGGAGATATTGTTAAGCCTAAAAATGGATATATTTATCGGTTCATAAAAGAAACATTTATTGAAGCAGTTAATAATGATTTGGTTGTCTTTAAAAAAACGAATAATGGTCCTTTGATTAATTTAGATGGCAGTCAGGCTAATTGGAATATTTATATTAAAAAATATTTAGGAGATGGTAAAGGTTCTCCCGTAACAAGTTTACCAAGAGATTTGGTTGGAATATATAATAATGGTACAAGTGCAGTTCAAAATTTATTTGAGAATAAGAGAGTATTTGAAAATGTTAAGAGTGTAGAACTAATTGTTTATTTGATTGAAATATTTTTAACAAACAAAAATGACACAATCCTAGATTTCTTCTCGGGTTCATCAACAACAGCTCATGCAGTTATGCAACTCAATGCCCAAGATGGCGGAAATAGAAAATTTATAATGGTACAACTTCCAGAGCTTACAGATGAAAAAAGTGAAGCTTATAAAGCTGGATATAAAACAATAGCCGAAATCGGAAAAGAGAGAATTCGAAGAGTAGGGAAGAAAATCTTAGGAAGTGAGGCTTTAGCCTCGCCAAAAGACGGCACTAAAGTACCGTTTCCGTTGGATATTGGTTTTAGAGTATTAAAAGTAGATACTACAAACTTCAAAGAGGTATATTATCACCCAAATAAAATCTCTCAAGAGCAACTTGAAATGTTTACGACAAATATCAAAGAAGATAGGGATGATTTGGATTTGCTTTTTGGTGTTATGATTGATTTGGGGATTGAGCTTAGTTTGAAGATAACTCCAAAAATTATAGATGATAAAAAGCTTTATTTGGTGGAAAATAGTGAGCTAATAGCATGTTTTGAAGATGATATTACAACCAAAGTAATAGAGGAGATTTTGGCTATCAAACCATATCAAGTGGTGCTAAAAGATGGGTGTTTTGCAAATGACAATGACAAAATAAATGCGATGCAAAAACTCTCCACTATCACAACTGTTTCTGTGATATAGGAAAATCTATGAGATTGCAATTTAAACAACAAAAATACCAAACAGATGCTACAAATGCGGTGATTGAGCTATTTCGTGGGCAAGAAAAAGGGAGTAGGGTAGATATAATTGAGCGAAAAACTATCGATGGGGGAGTTTTTGGAAACACGACACAAGAGATAAAACGATTTTCAAACAAAGAACTCAACCCAAACCTTGAACTGCTTCAAAATATCCAAGAGGTACAAAAAAAAGATGAACTTCTCAAAATAAGCCGTGATTTAAAAGCTGGATTGCACTTTACTATTGAGATGGAAACAGGAACTGGAAAAACTTATGTTTATACGAAAACTATATATGAACTGCATAAACACTATGGGTGGAATAAATTTATAATAGTCGTCCCAAGTATCGCTATACGAGAGGGTGTCCATAAATCACTTGAGATTACTGCGGAGCATTTTGCTGGGTTGTACAAAAAGAAGATAC
>DYRY01000200.1 GCA_020718465.1 Anaeromyxobacter dehalogenans
TTAAAAAAAATATAAAAAAAACTCTTTTTTTCTCTTCTTTTAGGTTATGCAAGATGTCTAATACTTTTTATAGTTTTTTATTCCATGTGGATGCGAGTAAAACTATCTCTACTCATCATCTGATGATATATTATGTTTCTCAAGGCGATATCGAATAGATCTAAATGAGATATTTAGAAGTGTTGCAGCATCTTTTTTTACTCCTCCACTTTTTTCAAGAGCTTTTTTTAGATAGTAATGCTCAACTTTAGATAGAATAGTATCTAAATCAATCCCATTTATTGGATTAAACTCCTCAATTTCTAAACCACTACTCAAAATAGTATTATTACTATTACTTTTCTTTTCATTAAAAGGGAGATAATTCATTGTTAAAACATTACCACTTTCTAATGTAATCATTCGCTCTATAATATTTTCTAACTCCCTTATATTTCCAGGAAAATCGTAATTTAATAAAGCTCTCATTAACTCATGTGTAGTTCCTTTAATATCTCTTCCAAGTTTTTTATTAAATTTTGTTATAAAGTGATTAATAAGAAGAGGAATATCACTTTTTCTCTCTCTAAGTGGAGGAACATGAATATTAATTACATTTAATCGATAGTATAAATCCTCTCTAAATCTCTTCTCTTCAACCTCTTTTTTTAAATCTCTATTTGTTGCTGCAATAATTCTTGTATCAATATCTGTTTCAAATTGTTCCCCAATTTTTCGAACTTTTTGTTCCTGAATAACACGAAGTAGTTTGGGTTGCATGTAAATTGGTAGCTCTCCAATCTCATCTAAAAATACAGTTCCTCCTTTTGCAGCTGTAAAAATACCATCTTTACTTGTAGATGCACCTGTAAATGCCCCTTTTACAAATCCAAAAAGCTCACTTTCTATTAAATTTTCAGGAATTGCACCACAATTAAGTGGAACAAAAGGCTGTTTTTTTCTTTTGCCATATTGATGAATAGCTTTTGCAACAAGCTCTTTACCAGTTCCACTTTCACCAGTAATTAAAACATTTACATCTGATGTTGAAACTCTTTTAATAATATCAAGAAGGCTTTTTATTGAATTACTCTCTCCAATAATAAATGTTGGTGAAAATCCCTCTTTTAATTTATTTATCTCTTTTTGAAGAAGTGACTTCTCAATTGCTCTTGAGATAATAATATACAACTCATCAAAATTAACAGGCTTTGTTAAGTAGTCATATATTCCCAACTTTGTTGCCTCAATAGCATTCTCTTTTGATGCAAATGCTGTTATAAGAATAACAGGAGTTAAAACTCCACTCTCCTTAACAAAACTAAGAATATCAAGACCTGTTCTATTTCCTAACTTTAAATCTGTTAATATTACATCAAAATAGAGCATTGATATTTTTTTTGTAGCATTTTCAAATGTTGAGGATGTTTCAACATCAATCCCCATTGATTCAAAATAGAGTGAAAATGTCTCTAATATAGAGAGTTCATCATCTATTATGAGTATTCTATTTTTTTCCATATTAATTACACCACAAAACTATAAATATAAAATTTAAATTTAAATTAAAAGTTTTTACATAAAAATATATGTAGAGCTATTTTTATAAAATTAAAAAAAAAGAATATTTCTATCTTTTTTAAATAAAAGATATATTTTCTTTTGTATATTTTCTATCTTTTTTAAATAAAAGATAGAATGTTGTACCTTTTTCTATTGAAGATTCAACTCTAATATCACCAAAATGAAGATCCATAAATTTTGAAGCAATCGCTAATCCTAAACCAGTTCCTTTTGTTTTTGTTGTAAAAAAAGGTAAAAAAAGCTCTTTTTTAACCTCATCAGGAATTGGTTCTCCTAAATTGTGTATGCCAATTTCTACAATATTTTCATTATTTTTATTAAGTATTATATTAACAGAGTTGTTATTTGAGGCCTCTAAACCATTTTTTATAATATTAAAAAATATCTGATAAATTTTTTGATTATCCCCAAGTAATTCGATATTTTCTAATGATTTATCAATATTAACCACTCTGTTTTCAAGAAGAAAAATCTCTTGAATCTCTTTTAAAATTTTTATTGGTTCTATTTTTACTAATTCGATATCATCTTTTTTTGCATAATCAAGAAAATCTTTTATTAAATTATTTAATCTATTACACTCTTTTTCACCTATTTGAGATAATCGCTCTATTTTTTCATTTTCAGAATTAAATCGTTTAATCATTTGAAAAGAGGCTGATATTGCAGCCAATGGATTTCTTATCTCATGGGCAATTGATGCTGATAATTGACCAATATATGCAAGTCGTTGATTTCTTGCAAAAAGCTCTTTATTTTTTCTAATTTCTGTTAAATCCTGAAAAATAATTATAAAACCATCATTTTTACTATTAGGATCTTTAAGCGGATTTATTGTAAATCCTATAATTTTGTTATTATAGTTAAATTCATCTCTTATTTTTTTTCCAAGTAATATACTTTTAGGGAAAATTGAGTGAAAATGAGTTTTTAAATCAAACTCTTTATTAATGTTTTTTATGCTATTTTCTGTTGTGTTAAAAAGAATTGTCTCTCCAATAGAGTTTATATAGCGAATATATCCATCTTTATTAAGAGCTATAAGTCCACTATCAATACTATCAATAATAACCTGTTTTAACTCTTTTTGTTCATTCAATTCTCTCTCTTTATCTTTTATATTTTGCTCCTGTTTTTGAAGTTGTTCAACAAAAATTGTTATTATAACAGCAAAAGAGAAGTATATAGATATATTTGAAACCATTGATGGAAAAGCTATTTTAAAAAAAGAGAGGCTAAAAACAGAAATATCAAAAACAAAATGTCCTTTTAAATAATACACAATAATTGATAATATGGTACTTAATGTTGCAGATATTAAGGCTCCTAATCTTAATAATATAATTGTTGAATTTGTTATACTAAGTAAATATAAAAATATTATTAAAAGAGTATTACTATTTATAATAAAAAGTAATCCTGTTGTTACAAAAAGCTCTAAAAATATCTGAAAATAAAAAAGATAATCTTTTTTATTTTCTATTTTTTTTAAAAGAAATATATAGGAAATTGAAGCAATAACTATTCCTGAAATAAATGAGAGCTTTATTTCAAATGGAAACATTGTTTCCGTTTCATTACCCAAATCTATAAAAAATATTATTATAACAAAAATAATTCTTATAACTGTCTGAATATAAAGTAATCTAAGAGAGAGGTGTCTATTAATTATTGTAAAACTCATAAAAATTTATGTTAAAAAACAAAATCAAGTATTTATAATTTAAAAACAGAACTTAACTATTTTCAAGCTCATGAAAAACAATACCAAGCTTAGTTTTAAACATCATTTTTAGTTCAAGAACATCATAACTTTTATTTAAGGCCTCTTCAAGAGATATAATTCCCTCTTTATATAAATTAAAAAGTGCCTGATTTAATGTATTCATACCACTCACTTTTTGACCTGTTTGCATTGAACTATAAACCTGTTGAAGTTTATTCTCTCTTATTTGATGTCTAATTGCTGTGTTTGGTAGTAAAATCTCTGTTGCTGCAATTCTACCTTTACCATCTTTTTTGGGAATTAAAAGTTGTGTTACAATTCCTTCAAGAACAAAAGAGAGTTGTGAACGAATCTGCTCATGTCTATCAGCAGGAAACATATCAACAATACGAGTTATCGTTTGAATCGCAGAGTTTGTATGAAGTGTTGCTAAACATAAGTGACCTGTTTCAGAAATTGAGAGTGCTGCCTCAATTGTCTCTCTATCTCTAATCTCACCAATAAGAACAACATCTGGATCTTGACGAAGAATATATTTTAAAGCTTTTTCATAACTAAAAGTGTCTGAATTTATCTCTCTTTGATTCACAAGTGACATTTTATGGTTATGAACAAACTCAATTGGATCCTCAATTGTTAATATATGCTTTGGAGTTTCTGTGTTAATTTTATCAATCATTGCTGCAAGAGTTGTAGATTTTCCAGAACCAGTTGGACCTGTAACAAGAACTAATCCACGAGGACGCTCTGATAATTCTGAAAGAATTCCTGGAAGATTTAAATCTTTAAAACTTTTAATTTCTGCTGGAATTACCCTTATTGCAATAGCAATAGAGCCTCTTTGTATGAATAAATTAGCACGAAATCTACTTAATCCCTTTATACTAAAAGATAAGTCCAACTCTTTCTCCTCCTCAAAACGATGTTTTTGAGCATCATTAAGAATTGAGTATGCTAAACGTTGTGTTTCCATGTGGGTCATTGGAGCAATTTTTAAAGGTACTAAATGACCATTTATTCTATATTGTGGTGGTGAATTTACAGTTATATGTAAATCTGATGCACCATTTTCAACCATAACTTTAAGTAACTGTTGTAAATTTATTCGTTGCTCTCCTGGTTTTTGCTCCATTTACCTCTCCACTGAAAAATCATAGATAATATAATTAAAATAAAAATAATCTTTTTTAAAATTTAGGAGGAATTAAATGATTCCTCCTAAAAAATATAATCCATCAATAGACATCTTGCATAACCTCAAAACATGCTAAACTCCTCTATTCATGTTGAG
>DYRY01000201.1 GCA_020718465.1 Anaeromyxobacter dehalogenans
AAAAATCATCTAAAATAAACTGAAATTTGAAATATACTGTTGATTTAAGATATAATCATATCTATAGGTTTTTTTGATAGAGAAAATGGAGTATTTATATAATTTTTTTTCATTAACAGTTGTGATATCTCTCATTATTGGAGGTATTAACTACTTTATTTTTAGATTTGTTGAACAAGAGAAAATAAAAAAACAGTCGAAATTCAATATATCTTTGGCAATTTTATTTATAATTCTTAAAACTCCAGAGAATTTTAATTGGATTACAAATAGTTATCAAATCTATATCTATTATAAATTTGCATTCTCAATTCTTTTTATGTTTTTAGTTGCAAGAGTTATAATATATGGAGTTATTGATTTAATATTAAAGAAAAATCTAAAATTTCCTCAAATTTTTTATGATATTTTAAAAGGAATTCTCTATTTTATAGCAATCATGTTACTACTTAAAGAGTTGGGGTTTTCTGTTAACTCTATTTTTACAACATCTGCTATTTTAACAGCAGTAATTGGTCTTGCACTTCAAAATACACTTAGTGATATTGTTGCAGGAATAATAATAAGTACTGAAGATACAATTGAAGCGGGAGATTGGATTGATTATAATGGTAAAATAGGAAGAATTATAAGTCATAGTTGGAGATTTACAAAAGTTATAACACTTCAAAATGAAAGATATATTATTCCAAATAAAGAGTTTACATCAAAAACTATGAGAGTTTTCTCTGCAAAAGATTTTAAACATCTATTTAGTATTCCATTTGGTGTAACTTATAATAATAATCCAAATCATGTTATTAAAGTTGCATTAGAGGCATTAAAAAGTGTTAATAATATTGATGAGCCACAGATATATTTTACAGAGTATGGAGATTTTGCTATATTATTTGAAATAAGATTTTATATTCTTGATGTTGCAAAACTTTATAAAATTAAAAGTGATATACTTTCAATTGTTTTTTATGCTTTTAAAAGAGAAAGTATTGAAATTCCAATACCAAGACATGATATTTTTCTTAGAGAGTATAGTTCTCAAACAAAAGATGAGAAGTTTAAAGAGATACTTTCCTTTATTAATGATGTTGATTTTTTTAAACCATTAACAAAAGAGGAGAAAGATATTGTTTGTAATGATATGGAGATTGCAGAGTTTGGTGCAGATGAATATATATTGCAACAAAATGAGACAAATGATACATTTTACTCTATTAAAAATGGAAAAGTCTCTGTTATTATAGATGGAAAAATTGTTGCAAATTTAACTGCTCCCCATTTTTTTGGTGAAATATCTCTCATGACAGGAGAGAAAACTACAGCAACTATAAGAGCAGACGTTGACACAACTGTTTATAAATTAAAAAGTAGTAGTTTTCAAAAAATATTTAAAAATAATAAAAAACTTATTGCTCAAATAAGTGATGTTATAGCTAGAAGAAAACTACAAAATCTAGAATCAGAAATTACTAATGAAAAACAGAAAGATAAAATTATTGAAACAAAAATAAATGCTGAAAAAAATAGATTAAAAGATAAAATAAAAATTTTTTTTGAGATAAAATAGTTTAAAAATATATAAAAATAACTAAATTTTATTTACAAAAAAAAATATATTTACTATAATTAGTAGTTTTATTTACTACAGAAATTTTTTAAGGAGAGGTTTTATGTATCAATTAGAAGATTCCAAAAAACTTTATTTCGAAGGAAAAGAGATTTTTACAAAAAGTTCCGACACACATAAAGCAAAAGAGCTCTTTGAGAAAGCAGTTCAGCTTTGTGACTACTCACCATACCCACTTTATGGTTTATATCGTATTTATGGTTCCCTAAAAGATTATGAAAGAGAGGAGCGTTTTGCAAATAAAGCTCTTCAGGTAGCTATAAAATTTGAGGATAACTACCCTTATGAAACAGATGCTGAATTTTATAAAAATACAGCATATCTACAAGATTACTACTTTAAAAACCATCTTAAAGCATTAGATTACTATGAAAAAGCACTCCAAAAAGAGTCTGATGACTCTGATACATACTACAAAGCAGCCTATATTTATGAAGAGGATTTAAAAGAGTTTCAAAAAGCAGAAAGATACTATCAAAAAGCAATTGAGATAGATTCTCATAACTTTTCAGCACTATTTAACTATGCCTATTTTTTTCAATTTAAACTTAATCAATTTGATAAAGCTCTTGAATATTATCATAAATCTCTTGCAGAGAAGCCAGATGATTATAATACACTTAACAGACTTGGGTATCTTACAGAAACATATCTTAAAGATACAGAGAAAGCTATTGAGTATTATGAGGCATCTATAAAATCAAAAGATGATTACTATCTATCATACTACAATGCTGCCTATCTCTATTTAAATTTTCTTAATGAACCAGAGAAAGCAAGAGATTATCTTCAAAAAAGCATAGATTTAAATCCAAGTTACCACTATGCTTATGAAAATTTAGGGTTTCTTTATGAGAGTGTTTATCATGACTATAATAAAGCAGAGGAGTTATATTTAAAATCAATAAGTTTGGCTCCAACAGATGTTGAAACAATGTATAAACTTGCATACATGTATCAGTTTAAAATGAATCTTCTTAAAGATGCAGAGAAAACATATCTTAAAGTTCTTGAAATTAACCCAAATCATGTAAGTTCAATTAATAATCTTGGAATTGCAGTTGAAGGATTATATCAAGATTATGAAAAAGCCCTCTCTTACTATCAAAAAGCTTATGAGATAGATCCAACTTTTGGTAGAGCTGTTTATAATATTGGTTATATTCACCAATATAAACTTACAGATAAACCAAATAACATTCAAATTGCAAAAGAGTATTATAAAAAAGCTCTTGCAATTGATCCTAACTCCTATTTTGCATATATAGATCTTGGTTTTTTAGCAGAGGTTCATGATAAAGATTATGATAGAGCTCTTGATTACTATAAAAGATCTATTGAACTTTTACCATCTTATGCTGCAGGTTACTACAATATTGCTTTTGTTCTTGAACGCTATTTTAATGATAAAGATGGTGCATTAGAGAACTATGAGAAAGCTATTCTATATAATCAAAACTATGCCGAGGCATATAATGCAGCTGGATTAATTTATGAAACAATGCTTGGAAATAATGAAAAAGCAATTGATTACTATCAAAAAGCATATGATTCTAATCCAAACAATCATGTTTACTCATACAACATTGGATATCTTTCTGAAAGATATTTAAAAGATTATAAAAAGGCAATAGATTTTTATGAAAAAGCAATAAGACTTAACTCAAGTTATGTTGATGCCTATAACTCTGCTGGATTTTTGTATGAAACACAGTTTAATAACACAAATAAAGCATCAAACTACTATAAAAAAGGGTATGAGTTAGATCCACACCATAAAGGTGTTGTTTATAACTATGCCTATATTAATCTTTATCAAAAAGATTATCCAAAAGCATTTAAACTTTTTCAGGAGTATATTGCATTAAGGGATGATTATGCACCAGCTTGGTATTTTCTTGGATATCTTTATGATCTTTATCTTAATGATGCAGAGAGAGCAAAAGAGGCATACCTTAAATCTAAAGATTTAAGCCCTGACTATGCAGACCCATATTATAGTCTTGGATTATTATATGAAGAGGTTTATATGGATAAAACTGTTGCAAAAAGCTACTTTAGAAAAGCTTATGAACTTGGTAAACGCACCTCATTTTTAGAGGAGCTTTTTGGTGGTGAGCTATAAAAATCTGATTTTTTATGTTTAGATTTTGGAAAAATAGCTTATAAATTCTAACAATAGAATTTTTTAGAGGTTCTTATGAAAAAAGCATTGCTTTTAATTGATATACAAAATGATTTTTTACCAACAGGAGCCCTTCCTGTTAAAGATGGAGATGAAGTTATCTCTGTTGCAAATCAAGAGATGGAGAATTTTGATTTTGTAATTGCAACTCAAGATTGGCATCCTAAAAATCATGAAAGTTTTGCATCAATGCATGAAGGAAAAAACTCTGGAGATATAATCGATTTATATGGTTTAACTCAAATTTTATGGCCAAATCACTGTATTCAAAACTCTGAAGGAGCATCTTTATCATCTAAATTAAATTTAGATAAAATTGATATTGTTGTTCAGAAAGGAACTGATTCAACTGTTGATAGTTATAGTGGATTTTTTGATAATGGGAGAAAAAAAGAGACTAAACTAAACTCTATTTTAAAAGATAGTGGAGTTGAGGAGCTTTTCATAATGGGTTTAGCAACTGATTACTGTGTTAAATTCACAGTCTTAGATGCTCTTTCTCTTGATTATAAAGTAAATCTAATTCAAGATGGATGTAGAGGTGTTGAGTTAAATCAAGGGGACATTGAAAATGCCCTAAATGAGATGAAAAAAGCTGGTGCAAATCTAATTTAATTAAGATCAATCATAATTACTTACATCAACATGAAAAAAATAGATAATATAATGACAAAATTAAAGTTAATTATTTTTTATCTAAAGATAATAATAATTAAACATAACTTATAATTCAATATAAAATTTATTTTATTTTATTAA
>DYRY01000039.1:0-14177 GCA_020718465.1 Anaeromyxobacter dehalogenans
AACGACTTTGGTATTTTATCATAAATATTGCTAAATATACAATATTTTTATAAAACTTATAAAAAAAGGTAAGATTCTATTTTTGTGATTTTTTTTTATTTACTATGAAATAAAAACATATAGAAAATCTGTTTTATCTATTTTGTTGATGTTGTTTTACTTAAAAACATAAAATCTTGAATTCAGAACTACTCAAACTTCATCTCTGATTGCTGTTTTATGTAAATATGATATTTACCATTTTGATCCATTTTTAAATCAGCATCAATATAGACATAATAGTCATCATGTTCTTTTAATGTTTCATCTTTTATGCCAGAGCGTTTTGAGATATGAACAAAAACATCCACAAACTGTTTAAATGGCATTTTAAAAATATACTCATCACCATCATCAGTAACATCACGCATTAAACCAAATACTTTAACTTTTTTATTAACAAAATCTTTTAATTTATAGTAATCAAAATCATTACCACCTATAAAAAAATACTCCTGTTTATGTTTATTTCGATAGTTATCTATCTGTTCTCCCCTTTTATCCCACCAAACAATACGAACATCATAATCAGGATAATGTTTTCCTTTTGGATTCCATATTCCAAGTTTTTTCTCTTGAGCAAACTTTTGAGCCTCAATAAACTCTTTGTGGAAACGGATTGAGCGACCATATTTTGCACTATATGGAGAGTATCCATGTTTTATAATTTCAATATTAAAATTTACCCATTTATTACCCTTTTTTGCAAAAACATAAGCTAAATGTCTCCCATAATAACCCTTTTTAGACTCTAAATTATCATACTCAAGTCTAACAACAGAGACTCCTGAAAAAAACTCTTTTGTCCAAACAGCAGCTTGATAACCATTTGGAGTATTATATTTAATTGGTTTATTTCTTGTTGCATAGATTTTACTTGCAAGATATTCATCCCAATTATCAGAGAGCTCTTTTGTTTTTTCAT
Source organism: Anaeromyxobacter dehalogenans (assembly GCA_020718465.1). Classification (GTDB taxonomy): domain Bacteria; phylum UBP6; class JAFGXH01; order JAFGXH01; family JAFGXH01; genus JAFGXH01. Next base: position 965 of record DYRY01000039.1, read on the forward strand.
AGGCTGTTTTATGTTTAAATGCCTCCTCTGTATCAATGTAAAGTATTCTTATAGACTCTTTTAGTCCATCAACTCCAATAGTATCACCATCTACAACTTTTTTTAGTGGAAACTCTCCAAGAAGATAGCTATCATTTATAGCTACCTCTCCATAAATTGAGATAGCAAAAATAAAAATAAAAAATTTAAAAATATTTTTCATCAATCCTCCTTATGAATATCAATATATTTCTCTGTTGATATCAAAAAAGATTTTGATATTGCAGATGTTAGCATAAGTGCAAATTTTGGAGATTTTTCTGCAAGAATTTCAAAATTTTCTCTTGTAAACATAAAAATCTCCCCTTTTTGAACTGTTTTGACAGATAGTTTATGTTTTGTTTGATGAATAAGAGATAGTGGTGAGAAAAAATCCCCCTGTCTAAACTGTTTTTCAACTCCTAAATGGGTTGTCGAGAAAACTCCTCTTAGTATAATAATTAATCCCTTACTCACTTCACTACTTTTCAAAACAAGTTGATTTACATCAATAATCTCTCTTGTTCCAATTTTTGAGAATCCCAAAAGTTGTTTTTCATCAAAATTTTTTAAAAAATCTATCTGTTTCAAGATATTTATCATTTGAAACCTCATAAAAACTATTAAAAAACAAAAATATTTCTTTTAAATAAAAAATCACTTATAATCTTTTATAAGAGAAAAATATGCCTCTGCTGCCTCATAAAGATATTTTTCAATCTCCTCTCTATTCTCAAAGGTTTTTTTAATAACTGCAGGATTTCCTGCAACAAGGGTATATGGTGGTATTTTAAAACCCTCTTTTACAACACTTCCTGCAGCAACAATACTATAAGAACCAACTTCAGCTCTATCAAGAACTACAGCTCCCATTCCAATCAAAGCATAGTTTTCAATTGTACAGGCATGAAGAACAACACTATGACCAATTGTAACATAATCTCCAATAGTGAGTATCCCTTTTACTGGATCGACTCCCTCTTTTTTTCGTGTGACATGAAGAACAGAGTTATCTTGAATATTTGTGAAAGAGCCAATTTTTATTGAATTCACATCACCTCTTACAACTGTATTAAACCAAATAGAACTCTCTTTTCCAATTACAACATCACCAATAACTTTTGCACTCTCCTCAATAAAAGCAGTTTCATCAATCACTGGAAGAGAATCTCTATATTTTATAATCATAAATACTCCTAAAATTTAAAATTCTGTTTTCTAACAAAAAACAAAATACTCTGTTTTTTAATAAAAGATTATTATAATCTTTTATATAGTAAAGATGACCATTCACCTCTATCTTTTTCATCAACAAGAAGTATTTCATTTGAGAAAAAACGCTCTTTAAAAGAGTCAATCTCCTTTTTTTGAATACCAGATAGTAAAATCCAGCCTCCTGTTTTACAAAGACGGAGTATATCTGCTTTTAATTCAATTAAAACAGATGATATTATATTTGCAACCACAAAATCGTAACTATCTTGAATATCAGGAGCTGTTTCATATCTTATTGTAACTTTTGTTGTTTGATTTAGAGTTAGGTGCTCTCCTGCAATTTTAAGAGCCTTATGGTCAATATCTATTGCATTAATTCTATTAAGATTTTCAAATAGTTTCTCTGCTGTTATTGCAAGAATTCCACTCCCTGTTCCAATATCAATAAAATCTTTAATCTCTGATTTAAAATTGATTAATATATCACTTTGAAGTGTCTCTATTGCTAATGCTGTTGTTTCATGATGACCTGTTCCAAATGCCATATCAGGATTTATTAAAACAATAACCTCATCATTAATAATATTATACTCCTCCCATTCAGGCTTTACAACAACATGATTTCCTATTTTTATAGGTTTAAAATGTTTTTTCCACTCATCTTGCCAACTTTTGCCATCACTTATCTTATATGTTATTTTGGAAGCATAGTAATCATCAACAAGTTCTGATATATAGTTTTTCAAATCTTCTAAAAAACTATCAATATTGTTTGAGATATCTAAAGAGGCTATTAATCTTATTTCATCTGCTTTTGGAGCTTCATAAAGACCCCAATTCATAAAAGTCTCTTGGTCTCTCTCTTCAACACCAGAAACACCATTATCCCAAAGATACATTCCTGCCATTTGTGAGTAAAAATCGTTATCAAGTGGTTCTTTTGCCTTTGGTAAATCTATATAAATCTCAAAAAAATCTTCCATAAAAACTCCTTTTTTATTATGATTTTTTCTAAAACTTTATCTATTAAATTTTATCTTTTTGATATATATATATTTAATTTTTATCTTTTTGATAAAAATAGGAAATAAACAGATTTTTACGATAAATCGTAATATTTAATCTATTTTACTTTACATTAAAGAGATATATTTTTCAATAGTTATATAGATTAGATGAATATTTTATGTATATATTTAGGGAAGATTTTATAAATTATCAACTAAGAGTTTAAAATCATAATTTTATTAATTTTTTTTTAAATATAGAAAAAAAATTAAAATCATGTTAAAATTTGATGTTTTATTGGTTTTTTTATGCAAAAAAAAGAGTCTTTTGGTATTTATGGTGAAAAAATCTCTCTATTTTTTAAAAATAGAGAGATTTTTAAAGATATCTCATTTTTTATTCCAAAAAATAGGATAACTTTTATTTTAGGTAAAAGTGGTGCTGGAAAAACTATTCTATCACAGATTATTGTTGGTTTAATTCAATCTCAAGGTAATATTTCTATAGACTCAAAACCACCTCAAAAAAAAATGATTACATATATTTTCCAAGAGCCAACACTTTTAGATTTTCTAACATTAGAAGAGAATATAGTTTTACCTATAAAAAAAATTGATAAAAATAGTGAGTTTTTAAAAAAAATTCATGATTTCATTGATTTTTTTGGACTCAAAGAGCTAAAACAACTCTATCCAAATGCTCTAACACCTATTCAACAGAAAATCGCAACAGTTATTAGAGCAATTGCTCTTAATCCTCAATATATAATATTTGATGAACCAACAACAGGATTTGATGGAAAATCAACAAAAAAAATGTTTGAAGTGATTTTAGAGATATACAAAATAGCCTCAATTACCCCTATAATTATATCACATGATATAAATTATGCCCTTTTATTAGCTGATTATATACTATTTTTAGATGCTGGAGAGCTGATTTTTCAAAACGATAAACACATGATTCATCAATGTTCACATGAAACAGTTGTAAAATCTCTTTCACAATAGTTTTTAAATAGGCAACATCAAGTGTTTTTAATTTAAAATTGAATAATTAAACAATTTTTTAATAGATTATAGAGAGAATATTTGATATTATCTATCTGGATTTGTTTGTAGTTTTTTATGAAACAGTGCCCTTTTTGTTTTAAAATCGCATCTGATGAAACACAATTTTGTAGGTCTTGTGGAAGAGATTTAACATCAACTCCCTCAATATCAACTGAAAAAATTCATACAACAAAAAAATATGATGATAATTGGGAAAACGATTGGGATGCACCAGCAGAAAAAAATAGAAAAAAAAGCAATCAAGATGTAACTTTTGATTATGCACATTTTCCAATGTGGGTTGGTATTCTATTTTTTTTATCTTTTTTTATTCGACCTACTTTAGAATATGATTTGTTATTCAAAGAACAATATTTTAAATTTGAAACTATTGCAATTCCACTATTTGGAATTTTTTTAGTTATTATAGATTTGTTGCTATCTCAAATTTTTATTAGAAATATTATATCTTTTATTGCTATGAGCATTGCAATATACATATCTCCTCCTTCAGTAAAATATTGGAAAGGTTTAATTGAGTTTTCATTTGGAGTTGAATTCTCATTTCATTTAACTCTTTTTATTATTGCAGTAACTCTTCTTTTTACACTTTTTCTATTTACAAGTAGAAAGGGAACGCTATTTGCATCTGTTACAGTGGTTATATTTTTACTATTTTTTTACTTTATCCCAAACATAAATGTTGACTCTGTTTTCTCAATAATGAGAAATAGAGATGAGTTTTTTATTATAGTTGTAAAATTATTACCATTAATTATTATTACTCCAGCATTTTTTGTTTTAAAAATAAGAGTTTTTCTCTATTTAATCTCTTTTGGTGCTGTTTTATGGTTGTTTGGTCTATTCTATTTTGTTGAAACAGAGGGAGTTCAATCAATTATATTTCTTAAAAACTTTTTAGTTTTTATAGGATTAATCGAGTTAACAGGATATTACATATATTCAACATTAAAAATCTAATATTTTTATTGATTTTTATTGCTATTATGATTTTGTTATTTATTTAATTTTTTAAAGGTTGATTGAATGAATATTGAGTCACAACTATCACCACAAGTTATATATAATCTACTTCAAAGAGAGGAAAAATTTGTTATAATATCTCCAAGTAATGAGGCTTCAGATGATATTATAGGGCAAATTGAACTATTTTCTTCATATTTAAATTTAAATTTGAAGGGAGTAGTTTTATATGATGACTCAGTATTAGATGGAGTTAATCTTTTTGATGATGAGATTTTTAGAGCTGAAGTGGCAACTATTGGTTATTTTTCAAAAAAAAATACCATACCAATTATTGCTACATCAAAACTACATAGATTAATTGTATCACCAGACTCTGTTTTTGAAAAAACTATCTCAATTAATGAGAATATTTCAATAAATGGGATGATTAATACTCTTATCGAGTTTGGATATCAACAACAATCTCCTGTTGAAGAGAGAGGATTCTTTGAGATAAAGGGAGGAATTGTTGATATTTTCTCTCCTCTTTCAGAAAATCCTTTTAGATTAGAGTTTTTTGGTGATGAAATTGACTCAATAAGAGAATTTGATGTTGAAAGTGGCTCAAGTTTAAAAAATATTAACAGAATAACACTACATCCTATAACAATTTTTAATTTTGATATAAAATCAAAAGATGAAAAAGAGAGTTTTTTAAAAGAGCTTTATTCAGCAGGATTAATCTCTTTTGAATCAATTGATATAATTATGAATAAGTTTGAACAGAAAATTGTTGATAGTGAAACAGTTTTTTGCCATCCACTTTTAATAAAAAATCCAACAACACCATATAAATATCTAAAAGAAAAAAACTTTAAGTTTTATCTTTATGACTCATCTAAAGTTGAGGAGATTTTTGAAAAAAACTCTGAAAATAGGATTTTTAATCTTTTCAATAATGTCGATATAACCAGTTTTAATAATAAAATATTACTAAATGATGATATTTTTAAAATATCACCTCTTATTATTGATGAGAAAAAAATAGTTATCTCATCTCAACTTGATGAACCTATTAGAGTTGTTATTCAAGAGGCAAAAACAGTTGAAAGAACATTTAAAACTCTTGATTCATATTTACTAAAAGGGTGTAAAGTAGTTTTTTTCTATCAAAATGAGAAAAGAAAGAATCAATTTGAGAAACTTTTTAAAAAATATAGTGAGTTTTTCAGTGAATCTAAAAATAATTCAAATAGTTTTGCTTTAAAACAGAAAAATAAAGATGATTTAAATGTTTTAACTTTTTTTAATGGAACATTAAAACAGCACTTTTTTCAAGATAACACTCTTTTTATTAGTGATATAACTATTTTTGGCTCATATACTCCTGCAATATATTCAGAAAATAGAAAAAAAAATCTTATAACCTCTTTTTCAGATTTACAAATTGGTGATTTTGTTATTCATAGAAATTATGGAGTTGGTCAATATAAAGGAATGATTACAAAAGAGATTAATGGCACAGAGACCGATTTTTTAGAGATTCATTATCAAGGAAGTGATAGACTTTTTGTTCCTGTTTATCATCTTCATCTTTTATATAAGCATAGCTCTTTAGGAAATAGTGAAGTAAAATTAGACTCATTTAAATCAAAATCATGGCAACAGAAAAAAATAACTCTCAAAAAATCTATTCAAAAAGTTGCTCAAGAGCTTGTTGAGTTGTATGCACTTCGCTCAAAAGCAAAAGGGTGGGCATTCTCAACATCTGATGAGGAGATTCAAAATTTTTGTGATGAGTTTCAATTTACAATGACTCAAGATCAAGATGAGGCTTGGAGTGAGATAAATAGAGATATGGAGAGAGTTCAACCAATGGATAGATTGGTTTGTGGTGATGTTGGTTTTGGAAAAACTGAGGTTGCAATGAGGGCTGCATATAAAGCAGTTTTAGACAATAAACAGGTTGCTGTTTTAACACCAACAACAGTTTTAGCATATCAACACTATCACACTTTTATGGAGAGATTTAAAAATGTTGCAGTTAACATTGAGTATCTTAATAGCTTTAAAACAGGTGAAGAAAGAAAAAGGATTGTTAATGAGACAAATAGAAGAAAAGTTGATATTTTGATTGGAACTCATGCTCTTTTATCTGAAAAATTAACATTTCCTGCTCTTGGTCTTCTTATTATTGATGAGGAACAGAAGTTTGGAGTTAAAGATAAAGAGAAGCTAAGAGAGTTAAGAAAAAATATTGATACAATAACATTAACAGCAACTCCAATACCACGAACACTAAACTTCTCTTTAGCAGGAATCAGAGATTTATCTCTTATTGCAACACCACCAAAAGATAGAAAACCTGTAAAAACAGTTGTAGCAAAAAAAAGAAAAGAGCTTATAGTTGATGCAATTCAGTATGAAAGAAAAAGAGGAGGACAGATATTTTATGTTCATAATAGAGTTGAAACCCTTTTTGAAGAGGCCGATTATATATACTCTCTTTTTCCTGATATAAAACTTGCAGTTGCACATGCACAGATGAATAAACCTAAATTAGAGAAGATTATTTATGATTTTTATATTGGAAAATTTGAGATTCTTGTATCAACAAATCTAATAGAGTCAGGAATTGATATTCCAAATGCAAATACAATGATTATTGATAGAGCTGATACATTTGGATTATCATCACTTTATCAATTAAGAGGAAGAGTTGGACGTTCATCAAGGCAGGGTTTTGCTCTTATGTTACTTCCAGAAAGAGGAAAGATAAATCCAATAGCAGAAAGAAGGCTCTCTGTTATATCAAGATATACTGATTTGGGCTCTGGTTTTCAAATTGCAATGCAGGATATGGAGATTCGAGGAGCAGGAACTCTTCTTGGTTTTGCCCAAAAGGGTCATGTTGAGGAGATTGGTTATGAGGCCTATATGAGTTTTCTTCAGGAGGCTTTAGAGGAGATAAAAACAGGAAATAGTGAAAACCGTCCATTTCAGGGAGAGATTCATACAACATTTGTTTGTAAAATTCCAACTTCATATATAAAAGATGAGAATTTAAGGGTCTCTTTTTATAAAAAAATCTCAAATATTAATGATGACTCTGAATTATCTACTTTTGAGTTGGAGTTAATTGATAGATTTGGAAAAATACCAATAGAGGTTAGAAATCTTTTTGATTTAATTAAAATAAAAAGAGTTATTGCAAAATATTTTATAGAAAAAATTGTAATTCAAAAAGATTTTTTGCATTTTAAATTTTCTGATCCATCAATGGTAAGTCTTGCTAAATTAGTAAAATACCACTCAAATAATCAAAATTTTAATATTAATCAGCAGTATGAGGCAACTTTCTCTAAAAATTTTGAATCCCTCTCTACTGCATTAGAGTTAATACATGAGTTTCTATTGTCTGTTTTAAAATAGAATTAAAAATCTTTTTTCTTAAAAATATAAGTAATTTTATAGTAATTATTAAATATTTTTGATATAACGTAGGTATCTTATGATTAATGATTAGGTTATTATGATTATATATTTGTTAATTTGGTTTATATCTAACTTTTTAGTAATTATATTATCTTTTTTTATAGATTCACTTTTATTTATATCTGTATTTTTTAATTTAGTAGTAATAAAAATATTGATAATTAATCTTTTTATTAAAAGAAAAAACAGAATAAAAAAGGAGAATTCTCTAATATCCTACTTTAATTCAATAAAAAATATACCAAATGATTTAGATTTAGAGATTCCCCAAAATATATTTTATCAAGATGAGTTTTTAAGAAAATCTATTTTAGATTTTCTTAATTTAGTAAGATTTAATTTTAAAAAATTAATAAAGTCAGAGCTTGAGTTTAGAGTTGTTTCAGAAAAAGCTATTGATGCAATTATAACAATTGATGAAGATTTCTCAATTATCTTTCTAAATAGAGCAACAGAGTTAACATTTGGTTATCAGAAAGATGAGATTTTAAATAACTCTATCCTTAAACTATTCTCTTTTGAAAATCATAGCTTTTTATTAATAGCACTCTCAAATCTTAAAGGAACAACAGATAGTTTTGCAGGAAGTCGTTTTGAAATCTCTGGATTAACAAAACTACATGAAGAGATTCCTCTTGAAATTTCACTCTCTATTAATGAGTATGACCACTACAACACATATACTGCGATTATAAGAGATATTTCAAGTAGAAAAAAGTTAGAAAAACAGATAAAACTATATACAGAGAATTTAGAAAAGCTTGTTGAACTAAGAACAAAAGAGATTTATGAACAAAATATCACTCTTGATAAAGCTAATCAACAATTAAAGCATCTTGATCAATTAAAATCCAACTTTTTATCAAATGTATCTCATGAATTGAGAACTCCACTAACTTCAATAAAATCATCTGCGAAAATAATTTTAAAATATGGTCAAAAAAAACCAGATGCTATTGAAAAATTTGGTTCTATTATCATTGAAGAGACTGAGAGATTAACCAGATTGATAAATAATGTTTTAGATTTATCAAAAATAGAGGCTGGAGAGATGGTTTATGAGAAAAAAAGTGAGAATTTTTACTCTTTTATAAGTCACATATATCGATTAGTATATCCAATAGTTCAAGAGAAAGGATTAAAATTTTTAATTGATATTCCTCAAAACATTCCTCATATATTAGTTGATAAAGACTCAATTATACAGGTTTTTGTTAATATTATTAATAATGCTGTTAAGTTTACTCCAAAAGGATTTATAAAAATTACAGTTACACAATCAAAAACAGTTAAAAAACTGAAAATCTCAATTAAGGATAGTGGAATAGGAGTTCCTAAAGAGAGTTTAAGTGATATTTTTGAGAAATTTAAACAAACTGGTAACACTTTAACAGATAAACCAAAAGGAACAGGATTAGGACTTCCAATTTGTAGAGAGATTATACAATTTCATGGTGGTTTAATTTGGGTTGAATCAAAGATTGGAGAGGGTTCTGTATTTCATTTTACACTTCCAATTGATGAAAAAGAGGAGAGTTCTATTCAACAAGAGGATAAAAAACAGATTCTTCTTTTATCAAATAGTAATAGTGATATTTCTGATTTTGAAAAAATATTATTAATATCTAAATTTAAACTCATAACAATCAATCATCCACAAATTTTAAAAAACATACTAAAAAAATATGATTTTTATGCAATTTTAGTGAATGATTTTGAGTTTAATAGAGAGGATATCAATAAAATCATTGATTTTAAAATCTCTATTCCACTATTTTTTATTAAAGATGGATTAGAGAAATTTAAAGAGTTTACTCTATCTTTAAAATAGATAAAATAAAATCATAATCTATCACAAAAATTAGATTGTTTTTCGTTTTTTTATTAACAATAAAAAATATAATTAATATCAGTTAATTCTACTCCTGAATTGACAACAGATAAAAAATTTTGTAGACTTTAGATTCTCTATTTCTTGTGTTTTTAAAGGAATAAAATGAGTGAAGTTACAACTTTAATAAAAACAACTTTAAAACAGTTTAAAAACTATACAAAAGTTTTAATTATAATCTCTATAATTATATACATATTGACTGGTATATATACAGTAAAACAGAATGAGATAGCAGTTGTAAGGCGTTTTGGAAAAATTGTCTCATCAAATGTTAAACCAGGAATATCATACTCACTCCCTTTTCCAATTGATAAAGTTGATAAAATTGAAATTAAAAAAGTTCAAACATTGGGGATTGACCATTTTTCAGAAATTCCAGAAATAAATTCAGAAGCAGATATTTTTATGAAAAAAACAGACTTAAGAAATTATGCAATAACTGGTGATAATAACACAATAAACTTAACAATGATTTTAAAGTATCTTATTGTTGATCCCAAAAATTATCTAATAAATTTCAGAAATATTGACTCTGTTATTCAAGCAATATCTCAAAGTGAAATAGTGAGATATCTTTCAGTTGAGCCAATTCAGAGTGTTTTGATAACTAATCGTTCTGAGATGAATTTAACTATTAGAAATAATATACAGAAAAAAGTTAATGAATTTAAACTTGGTGTTGAGATTAACTCTGTTGAGATAAAAAATATATCTCCACCATCAATAATACTTCACTATTTTAATGATGTTATTAATGCAGGAATAGATAAAGAGAAAAGTGTAAAAGAGGCTTATGGATATAAAACTAAAGTTTTATCACAAGCTAGAATAAGGTCAATGGAGATTGATTCAGAGGCAAATATCTATGCAAAAGAGAGAGTTTCAAATGCAGAGGGGGAGTGTGAAAAATTTAATATTTTACTTAAAGAGTACGAAAAATCCCCAATTTCAGTAAAAAGAAGGCACTATTTAGATATGCTTAATGATATATACCCATCATTAGATAAAAGTTATATTGTTGATTCAAAAAGAAAAATTCAATTTAAAATATCAGATTAATTTTAATGTTTCAATTATAACTATATTATATTTTTAATCTAAATCTTTAAACTCTAAAATTTTACCAGAACCACTGAAATAGGTGTTTGGAAAAATCTCTTTAAGTTTTTTAAAAGTGCTATTTTCAGTGCAATGAGATAACTCTATCTGTTGAATGTTGTTTATCTCTATCTGATTTTTTAAAAAATTCCACTCACTATCATTTTCAGATAGAACAACTCCTCCAAAAATCCATTTCTCTTTATCACTATATTTTTTATAAAGATACTCTAAAAGCTCTGGAAATTTTCGATAGGATGCTCCAAAAAACAGAAAAATCCCTTTTTTAGACTCAATAATCATTACAATAGCCTCTCTAACATTCTGTTTATTGAGAGATTTACTTTGTTCTAACTCATCTTTTAATGTTATAAAAACAATGCTTTCACTATATCGATACTCATTAGTAACATAATATGTTGGATATCTTTTAAGATGCTGTTTTATTGTATCAGCATAATCTATTTGAGATTTTACTAAAGAGCCAACAGAGTTTCTTAAAAAAGGTTCAAAGTAATTTTTGTCAATAATAAATTGATTTTCAGCCTTTAACAGTCTTAATAGATGTGGAACTCCTCCTGTATGACTTTTATGCCTATGGCTTAAAACAAATTCTGTAATTGTATTTAAATCTACACCCAATTTTTTTGCATTTGTTAAAAAAAGATTTGAGTATCCAACATCAAACATTATTTTGTTTTTGTTTTTGTACTCTATAATAAGTGAAAATCCAAATTCACCAACAGTTCTTTTATCATAAATATTATTGTCAATAAGAGTTGTTACAATTAATCTATTCACATAAACTCCAAATTTTTCTAAAAAATATAAAATATAATAGTTTTTAATTTTTTCTAAAAATATAATTTGAGAGTTTGTTTTTATTATTTTTTTTAAACAAAACAAATTGCTCTTTTTTATTATCTTGATTTTTATATGAAATTGATATAAATATCTCTGTTTTTTAGTGAATAATCTCTAAAAAACTACTTTGGAGGATTAATGTTTTATAAAATTGCTTTTCCCATTATTCTTTTGATATTTTCAAATATATTTATGACTTTTGCTTGGTATGGTCATCTTAAATATAAGCAGACATCTCTTATTTTAGTTATTTTAATAAGTTGGGGAATTGCTTTTTTTGAGTATTGCCTTCAGGTTCCTGCAAATAGAATAGGACACTCATACTACTCTGTAGCAGAACTAAAAATTATTCAAGAGGTAATAACACTTGTAATTTTTTCAGTTTTTTCAATTTTCTTTCTAAAAGAGAATCTAAAATGGAATCATGTTGCTGCTTTTTGTTGTATCTTATTGGCGATTCTATTTATATTTGTTCCTAAAAAATAGTTTTAGACTCGGAAAAATGTTAAACAGAATCAATATAATTAGATAGCATATATCTTTTTTGCTAGATATTATAAATATAAAATAGACTATTTTGAAATAAGAACATATCGAGTTTTCTCTTCAAATGGATAGCTTTTGATTTCCCATTGGGATATATCATTGTTTTTTATGAAGGTTTCATTCTGATTCTCTGTTAATGTTAAAACAGTTTTACCACTATTTCCTAAATATTTTTGTGCAAACTTTATAAAAGCATCTGGTTTCATGAATGCACGAGATAAAACAAGCTCAAATCTCTTTTTTAAACTGTTTTTTTCAGTGAGGTGATGATGTAAAACTGTTACATTACTAAGTGATAACTCTTTTTTTACAACTTCAAGAAAGGCTGTCTTTTTTGAAACACTATCAACAAGTGTAAAATGGGATTCATTATAAATAATTGCTAAAACTAACCCAGGAAATCCTGCTCCACTTCCCATATCAAGTATATTTTTAGGTAGTGGCTCAAGAGTTTTTCCTATTTGAACAGAATCTAAGAAGTGCCAAACTCCAATTTTTTCATCATCCTCTATTGCAGTGATGTTGTGTATCTTGTTTGTCTCTTGTAGTAACTCTCTATATCTCTCAAACTTTTTTAAAATCTCATCATCTAATGAGATTTTATATCTCTCAAATATGTTTTTCATAAAATTCTCAAAAATTAAAAAAGGCGGGAATAATCCCGCCTTTTTATTACAGTAAAAAACTAACTAAAACTATTTTTTAAACCCACAAACATTATTAAAACAAATTGCTGTTCCATCACAATCATTATTTGTTTGGCAACCACAAGTGTAACCATTAACAAAAACTGTTGGAGCTAAGAAACAGTGTGTTCCAGTTGTGTTTTCTGCACAATGACTATTTTCAATACACTCAACACAAACATTGTTTGCACTATTTTGTGCATCTTCAAGACAATGAAGCCCTGTTCCAACCGCACAATCTGCTACTTCTGTTGCAACTGTACAAACTGGAGGAGTTACAACAACTTCACAAACATTATTTGAACACTCATAACCATCTGCACAATGACTATTTTCAATACACTCAACACAAACATTGTTTGCACTATTTT
>DYRY01000039.1:14277-18930 GCA_020718465.1 Anaeromyxobacter dehalogenans
GTGCATCTTCAAGACAGTATCCTAAATTTCCTTCAATACAATCTGTTACTTCTGTTGCAACTGTACAAGCAGGAGCAGCCTCACCACATGTTAATGTTTCTGAAAGACAAACATCTGTTCCTTCACAATCTGCATCAGAAAGACATTCAGGAATACATGCTCCAACACCTTCACCTAAATCTTCACATTGACATGTTGTAGATCCAGGAGTACAACTTTCAAGACAAAGTGATGATACTTCACCAAAAGATACACAAACAAGTGAATCCATACACTCATTTGCAATATTACAATCATCACCTAACTCTCTATTTTGTGGAGCTGCACAGAAGTTTCCAACTGTTCCAACTGCTTCACACTCTGTTCCAAGTTCATCACACTCTGTTCCATCCATTGTACACTCTTGAAAACAGAATGATTGATCACCAGCTGTTAAACAGCTTGCACCATCAACACACTCATGTGCCAAATTACAAGCTTCACCTGCTTCACGATCTTGAGGAGATTCACAGAAGTTTCCAGTTGCACCATAGTTAGCACACTCAGTTCCCCAAGCATCACAATCATTACTATCTAATCCACATTGAGGAATACAGTATCCATCACCACCAGTATTTAAACACTTTGCACCATCTTTACAATCATTAAACATGTCACAAAGTTCCCAAGGATCTACATTTTTAGGAGCTTCGCAGAATCCAAAACTTGGATAGATTGTACATGTTGTTCCATTACAATCTGCATCAGATGCACACTCTTGAAAACATGCAGCATCACCTTCAGCTGAGTATGTTAAACAGATTAAACCATTTCCACAACTTTTTTCAGAACAATCTTCACCATATCCAGCAACTTTATCTGCATCAACACAACGATAAAGAGGAAAATCAGAAGAGTTAATGTTTAAACAAACATTTTCCATTCCACAAGTTCTTGTATCATTTGGTCCCATACACTCTGGAGCACATTGACCACCAATACAAAGATCTGCTTGTTTACAGTTTGCATCACCACAAGCATCTGAACAATCAGAAAATGTTTCACCATCACGTTCAACTTCTGTACATTCTGTTTCAACTTTATTACACATTCCACGATATTCAGCACCATATTTTAAACAGATAAAAAGTTCATCTGTATTTGGGTCATCACAATCGGAATCTGTTGCGCAATCAAGCATTGAACAGTAACCTGTTTCAAATGATTTTGTTCCAACATAAAAACATAATCCAGAGTCGCAATCAAGGTTATCACCATTTGCATTCTCATTATCTGGGTCACAACGATGGTTATATCCACCATCACATGCACGACCACCATCAGGAACACATGTTCCAGCTTGGCAAGTTAAACATTGGCCACAAGTTCCTGTTGGGTTTGCAACAGAGCATTCACCAGAAAGAACACAGTAGAGTGCATTGTTTGCATTATTTTTGTAACCTGAATTACAAACGCAAGTTGGTTGACCTTGTCCATTAACAGAACAAGTTCCATTACTTGTTTCAGATGTTCCATCTGAGCAAGTAATTCCATCACAAATAGAGTTTTCAACACAGCTTAATTTGTCTGTACTTAAAACATAACCTGTTTCACAACTACAAACTGGTTTATTTGCAACAACACTACATGTTCCATGACCTGAACAAGTTTGACCTGTGCAAGATGTTTGAACCTCTGTTTTGCAGGTATGAGTTGTTTGATCACAAACTTGACCTGTACATTCACTTGTTTCATTACAGAAACCAGATTTTGCATCACATTTACCTGTTGTTGTATTGCATACTTGCCACTCACCACAAGTTCCACATTTTTTATCGTCATTAGCAGTGTCTGTTGTACAACCAACTAATGAAAAAAGAAGGGCTAAAATAGCCATAAGATAAAATTTTTTACTCATTCTAACTCCTTATATGAATGATAATCCACCAAATGATAACACACTCTAACATAAAAATAAGTTTTTTTCAATATCACGAAATGTTTTTTATAACAATTTCAATTAAAAAATCGTTTTTCTTTGATTAAAATAAAGAGTCTTAATTAATAAATAGAATTATTTATTGAAATCTATTTTTTTATCTAAGAATTAATATCTATCAATAGTAGATGTAGCAGATTTTTTTTAAGCTCAACTTTTTATTATTGACAAAATAATCTAAAATAGTTATAACTACTAAAAATGAAAATCATTTTCATTTTACTTTTTATCTTTTTTTATAGTAATAAAGAAAAATATTATTGTTTTGTTTGCTTTTGTTTCATTTTGAATATTTATGGAAAAATTTTATGAAATATGATTTTACAATTGCATTTGTTGGTAATCCAAATTGTGGAAAAACATCAATATTTAACCAATTAACTGGTGCAAATCAGAAAGTTGGTAATTGGAGTGGGGTTACTGTAGAGAAAGAAGAGGGTTTTTTTAAAGCCAATGCTACCTCTGTGCGTATAATTGACCTTCCTGGAATCTACAGTTTAACCCCATTTTCTCCTGATGAGGAGATTACAAGAGACTTTATATTAGATGAAAATCCCGATTTGATTGTTAATATTATAGATTCCTCAAATTTAGAGAGAAATCTCTATTTAACAACTCAACTTTTAGAGCTTAATAAAAATATCTTAATTGTTTTAAATATGGGTGATGTTGCAGAGGAGAGGGGAATTAATATAGATTTAGAGCTTTTTTCAAAACTACTTGATTTACCTGTTATTAAAACTGTTGGAACTCAAAAAAAAGGGGTTTTTACTCTTGTGGATGCTATATTTAATTCATTAAGAGAGCCCAAAATCCCCTATAAAAAAACAAATTATGGAACAGATATTGAAGAAGAGGTTAAAAATATAGAGACTCAACTAAAAAATAGTGGATTAGAGTTTAATAATATTCCATCACTTCAATGGCTCTCTTATCAAATACTTGAGGGGATTGTTTCTAATAAATTAATTGAAAAAATTGAGAAAATTGAAAATATCAAAAATAAAAAACATAAAAATGTTGAGATTTTTACAGAGAAAAGATATGGTTTTATTGGTGGAATATTAAATGAATCTGTTAAATTTCCTGCAATTGATCCAATATCAATAACAAAAAGCATTGACTCTATTGTTTTACACAAAACAGGTGGATATATAATACTTTTGACCCTTTTTGCATTAATGTTTTACTCTACATTCAAATTTGGTGAAATTCCAATGGGATGGATTGAATCTTTATTTGAATTTTTAAAAGATAAAGTCTCAATAGTTTTTGAAAATGAGGGTTTAAAAGATGTGTTATCAAATGGTATTCTTGATGGAGTTGGGGCTGTTGCTATATTTTTGCCAAATATTTTGATTCTGTTTCTATTTATATCAATATTTGAAGATACTGGATATATGGCAAGAGCCACCTTTTTATTAGATAAATTGATGCATAAAGTTGGACTTCATGGAAAATCATTTATACCATTAGTTATGGGATTTGGTTGTAATGTTCCTGCTATGATGGCAACAAGAATAATTGAAGATAGAAATAATCGTCTTGTTACACTTATTTTAAATCCATTAGTAACCTGTAATGCTAGACTTCCTGTTTATGTTCTTTTGGCTGGAACCTTTTTTCCCTCCTATGCTGGATTAATAATTACAGGATTGTATTTTTTCTCAATTTTACTAATTTTAATTGGTGCAAAATTTTTAACATCAACATTTTTTAAAACAAAAGATAGATTACCATTTGTTATGGAGCTTCCACCATATCATATGCCAACATTAAAATCAATTCTCCTTCATATGTGGGATAGAATTTTTCAATTTATCAAAAAGATGGGAACAACAATCTTATTTGGAAGTATTTTAATATGGGTTTTAAGTAGTTATCCAAAAGGGGTAGGGCAAGAGAACTCCTATCTAGGAAAAGTTGGAAAAACAATAACACCTATTTTTGAACCATTAGGTTTTGATTATAGAGATACTGTTGCAATATTAACAGGTTTTGTTGCAAAAGAGATTGTTGTTTCAACTTATGGGGTTTTATATAATGTTGGAGATGACAAAAATGTTTCAACCCTTTCTGCTACAATTGCCTCTGAAGGGAAACCAAAAGCTTTTGGTTTCTCATTTATGCTTTTTATATTGATTTATATTCCCTGTTTAGCAACCCTTATTGTTTTAAGAAAAGAGACAAACTCTTGGAAAATAACACTTTGGGCATCTGCTAGTTATTTTATGTTAGCATATATTTTATCTTTGATTGTTTTTCAGGTTTTTAAATAAAATTTATTTATTATTTTCAAGGATTAAAATGGAAAATACTATTTTTTATTTAATAATTTTTGTTTCAATAATTTTTACAATAAAGAGTTTTTACTCACTTTTCAAACCTAAAAAATCATCCTGTAGTAATTGTTCTGGAAGTTGTAAAAAATAGTTATAAAATTTTAAAAACAACTAAATAATTTCATAAATAAATTGATTTTTCTTTGTTATACTAGTCGTAATGAGTAAAAACATTGATTTTTCTTTGTTATACTAGTTGTAATCAATAATAACATTGATTTTTATCTGTTACACAAGTTGTAATCAATAGTAACACTGATTTTTCTCTGTTATACAAGTTGAAATGAATAAAAACATTGATTTTTCTTTGTTATACTAGTCGTAATGAGTAAA
>DYRY01000039.1:19030-20477 GCA_020718465.1 Anaeromyxobacter dehalogenans
AATTGAAATGAATAAAAACATTGATTTTTCTTTGTTATACTAATTATAATGAGTAAAAACAGTTATAAAAAGTTAAAACAGTTATAAAAAGTTAAAAAAGATTTCTTATTAAAATTCTATAATAAAAATCTCTTAATTTTTTAATATTTTCCAAAATCATCATCAAGAACAACAACATCTTGTGGTCTAATCATCTGATTACTTTTTTTAGGTGAGTTTAGGGATGGTCTTTTTTTATCAGTTGTTGATAGTTTTGAGCTTGAAACAAATTTATTTTTAAGAACAAATTTATCTAACATATGTTTCAACTCCCTTGCTTGACCAGAGAGCTCTTCAGAGGCAGCAGCACTCTCCTCTGCATTTGCTGTGTTTTGTTGTGTTACCTGTTCAATCTGTATTAAACTTGTGTTAATCTCTGAAATAGCTCCTGCCTGTTGCTTTGCTGCATCAGCAATCTCTTTTATAATATCTGTTAGCTTATTTGCACCAGACTCAATTTCATTAAGAACTGTTGCTGTTTGATTTGCTAACTCAGAACCTTTTTCTGCCTTTTTAATTGCTTGTTCTATCATTTCTGAAGTCTCTTTTGCTGCTTTTGCACTTCTTGCTGCTAAATTTCTAACCTCCTCAGCAACAACTGCAAAACCCTTTCCATGTTTTCCAGCTCTTGCTGCTTCAACTGCTGCATTTAGTGCTAATAGATTTGTTTGAAATGCAATCTCATCAATTACTTTAATGATTTTTGAGATATTCTTACTTGAATCAGATATCTCATTCATTGCAACTGTTAAATTTTTCATCTGAACATTTCCTGATTGTGCCGATTTTCTTGATTGAAGAGAGAACTCATTTGCTTTATTTGTATGCTCTGCACTCTGTTTTGTTTGGTTGCTTATCTCTTGAACAGAGCTATTTACCTCTTCTAATGATGATGCCTGTTCTGTTGCACCTTGAGATAATGATTGGCTACTATCAGAAACCTGTTGTGAACCAGAGAGAACTTGCTCTGCTGAAACTCCAACTTGATGAATCAAATCATTTAGAGAGTTAATTGTGTTGTTAATAGCAGTTTTTAATATAGCATGATCTCCTTGATAATCTCCTTTAACTTCATGAGATATATTTCCCTCTGCAATTTGTTGAATAACCTGAACTCCCTCCTGAATTGGAATAACAATTGCATCAACCATTTCATTAATTCCACCAACAATAGATGCCCATTCACCTTTAAATGCAGAGGTATTTCCACGTTTTTTAAGATTACCATTTTTTGAAGCATCAATAAGAGTTCCAGTCTCTTTTAAAAGAAGATTCATAATCTCAATCAAACTATTAAGATTGTTTTTAATCTCATTAAAATCCCCTTTATAAGCATCTGTGATTTTAGGAGGAATATCACCTTTTGAGATTCTATCAACATACTCTGCTGTTACATTTATTGGCTTAA
>DYRY01000202.1 GCA_020718465.1 Anaeromyxobacter dehalogenans
ACATGTTACAGTATCTCTCTCTGCTGATGGTGGTGATGAGATTTTTGCTGGGTATAACAGTTATGAACAAAATTTATATTTGTATAATCGATTAAAATTAATTCCAAACTGTTTAAAACAATTAACATCAAAATCACTAAATTTATTTGATATTAAGTTAATTCCATTTATTAAAAATATTAGAAATATTGATACTAAACTGAATAAAATTAAAATTTTATTAAACTCAAAAGATATTTTAGATGTAATGGAGCTTTTAAGAGAACATTTTATAGATTCTGAAGTAAAAAATATTCTAAAAAAAAGTGATTTTTTGCCAAAAAATATAGAGTTATTAAAAATAAATGATAATATTAATAAAATGCTTCTGTTAGATTATAAAACTTATATGATTGATGACATATTAACAAAAGTTGATAGGGCAACAATGAGTGTTAGCTTAGAGGGAAGAGAACCTCTTTTAGATTATCGAATTATTGAGTATGTTGCAGGATTATCGGGAGATTTAAAATATAAAAATGGAATAAAAAAATATTTATTAAAAACTATCACTCATAAATATTTACCAAAAGAGTTAATGGATAGAAAAAAAATGGGTTTTGGTGTTCCAATTTTTGAATGGTTTAAAAAGGAGTTGAAAGATTATTTTCTTGATTATTTAAATGAAAATAGATTAAATAGAGAAGGAATTTTTAACTCTAAAGAGATTGTAAAATTAAGAGATAAATATTTTAACAATCCAAAAGAGAATGTTCAAAGGCTTTGGTTTATTTTAATGTTTGAGATGTGGTATGAGAGGTGGATGTGAATAATATTTTTGATATTATGAATTTGTATGATGTGATACAAAAAACATATATTAAAACAATTCCTTTTTTTAATATAGAACTTTTTAATGCAATGAATTTTCTTAAAAGAAATGAGAGTTTAAGTTATGATGAATTAAATAGTGTATCTCTAAAAAATGCGAAAAATATTGTAAAATACGCATTTGAAAATTCCACATTTTATAATAAAAAATACTCTAAGGAAGGGTTTCATCCAAATGATTTTAAAACATGGAGTGATTTTCAAAAACTTCCTATTTTAGAAAAGCATGAGATAAGAGAAAATAGAAAACAAATAATAACAAAAACAACAAAACTAAACAATTTGATTCCAACTGCTACTGGAGGTTCAACGGGAGAGCCTTTACAAATATATCATGATAAAAAATTATATTTTTGGACATTTGCACTATACTATAGGCAACTTAGATGGCAAGATATATCAATAAAAGATAAACATCTTGGAATTTGGAGAACAAAAGATGAAGCATCTAATAATGTAAAAAATATTAACTTATACTCTACATTAAGATATTCTAATTTCATTTTAGATGCAAGAAAAATGACAGAAAGTAGTATGGATAGAGCTGTAAAAGAGATATTTAGACAAAAACCTAAGTATATATACTCATATGTTGGTGGAGCTGAAGTATTTGCAGATTATATTTTAAAAAACAGGATTACTCTTCCTAATGTATTTAAAGCTATTTTTACGACATCATCACCTATTAGTGAATCTATAAGATTAAAAATAGAGAAAGCTTTTAATACTAAAGTGATAGATCAATATGGAAGTACTGAAATTCTCTCTTTAGCTTGTGAAAAAGATGTTAAAGGAAAATTATATACTTTTTCCGATTTAAGAAAAATTGAGACAGTAAATAACTCTTTAATACAAACAAACAATCATGAAAGTGGTTCTGTTCTTGTTACAGATTATGTAAATAAAGCATTTCCATTAATACGATATAGAAATGGAGATATGGCAAGTTTTTATGAAAAAGAACCAACTATTGGATTACCATCTTTAAATAAAATTAATGGAAGAGTTAGTGAAAATTTTAGTATGAAAAATGAACTCATTGTTGATGGATCATATTTAACAACAATATTTGATGATATTCCTCATTTAGTAAAAAGATTTCTTGTTAAACAGGAATCTAAAGAATCAATATTATTCAAACTTGAAACAGAATCTAATGATGATTTTGAAAAAGCATGTAGAAAAATAGTTGGAGATCTTGATTTTTTAATTAAAGATGGAATAAAACTTAGTTTCTCTCAAGAGAAGATTGAATCAAATGATGCTGGAAAAGTAAGATATATTATCAAAATGGATTGATTGTTTTTCAAAAATTAGGGCTTATATGAAAATACTATTTGTAATTAATACATTATCTTCAGGAGGTGCAGAAAGAGTATTATCTGAATTAGCTAACTATTTTGCAGATGTGTATAATTATGATACTTATATTTTAACAATATCAAAATATGAAGATTTTTATGAAATTTCTAAAAACATAAAACTTATTAAACTAAACATTGAGAATAATAAATACTCAATTATAAATAGTTTTGAAAGAGTATCTAAATTAGTTAAAAGTATTAATAAAATAAAGCCAGATATTATTATAAGTTTTATGACATCAACGAATATTGAGTCTATTATAGCTTCTAAATTACTGAAAATTCCTATAATAATTTCAGAAAGAGCTAACCCAACTACATCTGCTTTAGGGAAATGGAGATATTTGAGAAAAATGCTGTACCCATTTGCAAATTCAATTGTTTGTCAAACAAGAGATGTTGCACTGTTTTATAAAAATTATCAAAATAATATTAAAATTATTCCTAATTCCCTAAAGAGATTTGATGAAAAAATTTTAAAAAGAGAGAATGTTATATTATCTGTTGGTCGATTAGATTATTTAAAAGGATTTGATTTACTTATAAAATCATTTTCAAATATAAATTCTAAAAATTGGAAATTATTTATTGTTGGAGATGGAGAGTACCGAAAAAATCTAGAAATAATGGTGGAATATTTAAATTTATCAGATAAAATATATTTTTTAGGAAAACAAAAAGATATAGAGAGTTATTATAAAAAAGCATCTATATTTGTTTTATCATCAAGAACAGAGGGATTTCCAAATGTTTTATGTGAAGCAATGGCAAATGGAGTTGCAACAATCTCTTTTGATTGTGATTTTGGACCAAGAGATATTATAAAAAATGGTGTTGATGGTGTATTAGTTCCTGCTGAAAATACGGAATTATTAGGGAAAGAGATAGAAAAATTAATAAATTCACCAAAATTACGAGAAAAATTGGGAAAAAAGGCTTTAAAAATAAATAGTATTTTATCAATTGATAAAATAGCTAATGAATGGAAAGATTTGATTTTCTCTATCCTAAAAAAAATTAACTATACTCCTTAATAAAATAGTAGAATTTCATTTTATCTGTTAATGTTTTTATAAAAGTAGAGGAATATTCATGACTAATCCTACTAAACAAAAATTAACTATTATTCCAAATGATGGTATTGTAATAAAAGATAATGCTATTTTTATTTCAGATATTTTATTTTCAAACAAGTTCTATATAGAAATTACTGAAAATGGATTTGATTGTAAAATAATCTCTTTAGAGATAGAAAATCAACAAGTAAAAGAGTGGAGTCTTGATAGTACCAAATTTATATCTTTAGGAAAACACAAATTAGATAAGTTAAATAAACTTATTCAATACTCCAAAATAGTTTTTAAATCTTTATATATTGATTTTTCTGATTTTAATTATCTCTTTTTTCCAGGAAATACTCCATTGCTTCTTAGTATTGGAATATTATTAAGGAGAAAAAATTATGGAGTATATTTAAGGGGTGAGATAAGATATAAAAATCCAGTAATTAACTATTTTTCAAAAATTGTTTTAAAAAATGCAAAATTTATAATAGCAACAGGAAAGGCTAACTCTATTTTTGCTCAAAAATATAATAAAAATGTTGAAGAGGTTGTTCCTATGATGAATGTCTCTAAAGATTATTTATACAAACGAGATAGTTATGATTTTATCCCTTCAATAAATATACTATTTTTCTCAAGAGTTGAGAGAGACAAGGGAATTTTTGAATCAATTGAATCAATAAAAAAACTTATTGATAAAGGATATAATATCAATTTTAGTATTGTTGGTAATGGAGAAAGCTCAATAATTCAAAAAATAGAATTAGATATAAAGGGTTATGAAGATAGAATAAAAATTGTTGGAAAAATAACTGGAATAGAGGCTATTTCAGAGATATTCAAAAAAACAGATATATATGTTTTTCCAAGTTATCATGAAGGATTTCCAAGAGTTTTATATGAAGCAATGAGTTTTTCAACCCCAATAGTAACAACAGATATTTCTGGAACAGAATATACAATGATTCATGAAGAGAACTGTTTAAAAGTTCAACCTAAAAATAGCATAGAACTTTTAACTGCAATCGAAAGATTAATAAATGATTCAGAGCTACGAACAAAAATAGGGAATAATAGTTATCAATTTATGGTTAGTTTTTTTGAAAAAATTGAAAACAGAACACATGCAAAACAGGTTTTAGAGAAATTTCAATTGTTAAAATAGTAAATCTACTTTTTTATTAAAAAAATCTATATTGTAATTTAGAAAAAATA
>DYRY01000203.1 GCA_020718465.1 Anaeromyxobacter dehalogenans
TTTGTAAATTTTTAGTTTTAATACAATTTTAAAAAATTAATTCTACATGTTAGATTTTTTATTATCTAAACAAATATTTAAATTGGTAAATAAGACTTTATTGATAAATATCTTTATAAATTTTTAGTTTTGAGGAGGTTTTTTTACAGATAAATATCTTTATCTATCTTTGATTTTGAATATTGTAGAGTTTGAGTTTCCTTTGATTTTTGGAACATACATTGCTTCTGCTTTTGCTGGCATTGAGTGGAATATTCCTGGTATTTCTGCTCGAAGTTCATATTTTATTACATGTTTTCCTTGTGATAGATAGGTTATAAAGAAAACTGTTCTATCATCACGAACCTCCATGTTTGCATATGTTCCACCTGCATGTGATGAACCACTTGTTAATCTTGTTGGTTCCATTCCTGCTGGTTTAAAATCATCTACAATTATATACTCATAGTTATTTTTTGAAGTTATCTTTAACTCAACCTCTACTCTATCATTACTAGTTAAAATATCTCCCTCTTTTAACTCAACAAATGTTGGAGTTTTTGTTCCCTCTTGAATGATTTTACGATATTTTCTTGTTATAAATACCTCAAATCCTGCCTCTTTTATATGCTCCTCTTGTGTGAAAAACTGGAGTGTATTACTAAAATATACATCCTCTTTTCCTGTTTTTTTGAACTCAATTTTGTTAATTCCATCCACTAAATCGGAATCATTAAATGATATCTCATAACCGTTCAGATTGTTCATGATAAATTTTGAGTCAAATTTTAGGTTTGCTACTGATTTTCCATTTAATAAAATATCAACTCCACCCTCTTTTTGAAGCTCTTTGAATGTTCTCAAATAGTCTGTTAAAGCATACACAACATGTGCTGTATCTTTTGTGTGATTCCATCTATTTCCATTTCTGTTATAAACTAACCACTTCAACATCTGATTAACTCTTTCACTATTTTTATCTGCAAGTAGATATGCTCTTAATACAAATGAAGTTGACTCTACAGAACCCTGATACCAATACCAATAATCATTTTGTCCATAGTATGCAGTACTATTTTCTTTATCTACTTTTATACTATCTTCAAGATTTCTTAGTAACACTTTTGCTTTCTCTTTTTCTCCTAAATTACTCATTGTTATTGACAACAGAGCTTTTGAGTATGCTGTTAATTTTTCTCGATTATTATAAACTCTCTCTAAAGCCTTTTTATCTGTCTCTTTTGAAAATGATAGTGCATAAAGGGCATATGCCTCTGTATGAAAGTCGTTTTTATCACTAAATGAGGCTTTCAGTGCTGCAACTCCACGTTTCCATACATTTGAATCTACCTCTACATCTGCCTCTTTTGCCATTGTTAAACCATAAATAACATAGGCTGTCATCCATTGATTATATCTATCATCTTTCCACCATCCCCAACCACCATTTGATAGCTGAAAATCATATAATCTTTTCAAACCAACTTTTGCCATATCTAAGCCATCTTTTTGGAATGCTTTTAAATCTAATCCTAACTCCTGAACCGCTTTTATTGCCAAAACTGTTGGTAAAAAACGACTCATTGTCTGCTCAACACACCCATAAGGATATTGCATTAAATAACCTAATGATGAGATCATAATTGATGCTATTGATGGTGAGATGTTTACTGTTAATTTTGTTCCACTTTTGATTCTATCTTTTGGTAACTCTAACTCTGATATTGAGCGTTGAGATGTGTGTGAGGCATCTGTTATTGATTTGTCTATTCCATAAACTTTTATTGGAAATCTCATTCTCATTGCATCTTCACCCTCTTTTCCTTTGGCAAATAGGGTTAATACTGCCTCTCCCTGCTCTTTTACATCAAACTCAAAATCTACTCGATGCTCTCCACCTGCCTCAATAGTTACTCTCTTTTCATCAAGTGCTTTTAGTGGTTTTAATCCTCCTTCAACACTTAATTTTACTGCTATCTCTGATTTCTCAACACCATAATTATGGATGTTTCCTGATATTGTTACTCTATCTCTTTCAAGAAAGAATCTTGGTGCCTGAAGTCTTACTAATACTGTTTTTTTAGTTCTTACTGATGTTTTTAACTCTCCTACTCTTGTTTTTTTATCTGCTGTTCTTGCTATAATTTTCCACTCTGTTAAATTCTCTGGAAATTTTATTTTCACAACTGCTTTTCCATCTTTATCTGTTACCACATTTGATGACCAATAGGCTGTTGAAGCAAACTCACTTCTCACTTTCACATTACTAAAATCGGTTTTTTGTTGTTCTTGATTTGATTCTGTATAACCCCTACCATTATCCTCTGCTCCAGAGATAGAATCAGCAAGTTTCGAAGAGTCACCATTTTTTGAATCCATTTTTTTCATTGGAGAGGCAGACATTAATCTAGAACCTTTTCCACCTCTATCACTTCCAAGACCTCCCATTGAACCATAGCCAAAACCACCACCAGTTCCTGAAACTCCTATTCCATTAAAACTTTCATTTTGTTTTCTTTGAAGAGTTCTTTCACCATTTAAATCCGTATCTTCAAAAGCTATTTCTGCTTTCTCTTTCACACCACCATCTTTGTTATAGTATGATGTATTTTGAAAAGAGTTCATAGTTGAAACAGAGAGTTGTTGTCTTTTTGAGTAGTAAAACTGTTGCATATCAGAGGCATAATCAGGTTGAATATAGTAAACAGAGGCATCAGTTACTCCTAAACTTAACTCTGTTTCTATTGGATTTCCTTTGTAATCTTTTGCAACAATAGTAAATGTTGCCTCTTCACCTGGCTGATATGTCGCTTTACTTTTTTCAACTTCAAGAGATATAAATCTATCCATTGGTGGTATTATCACCTCTTTTTCATGCTGAAAATAGCTTAAATTTGTTATCAAACTGGCTCTTACAGTCACATTTGGAGTCATTTTTTCATCAATTGGAAGATAAACTATTTTTGAACCCTCTTTTATAAACTCAATTTGATGTTTATAAAGTGTCTCCCCCTCAATTGTTAGAAGAACATATGAGTTTGGATATTTTGTTGTAATAAGAAGTTTCATTTTCTCATTTGGTGAGTAGTACTCTTTTTCAGGAATAATCTCAATATTTGCATCTTTATAAAGTTGAGCATACTGCTCATTTGATACATAAAGATATGTATTTCCCTCAATTGTTTCACCATCATGTTTTGTTTTGTAAGTGATTAAATATGAACCCTCTTTTTCAATTTTGAATCTATACTCAAATGTCTCTTTTTTCTCGACAAAAATAGGTATAGTTTTTACCTCTTTATACTCATATTTTTTATCTTTCTCATTATAAGTTGATTGTTTTAAAATCAGCTCACCCTCTGTTTCAACAGGAGTTCCATTTGCATTCATTGCTTTGATTTGAAGAGTTACACTCTCTTTTGGAGTGTAGACATATTTTTTTGGTTTTAGATATACATAAAACGGTGTTTTTGTCACTTTAATATCTTCTGAAGCCTCTATTTCACGTCTTGATTCATCAACAAGTCTTGCTTCAAGTCGATATTTTCTGTCAAATGAGTAGTAGTAGTTGTAGTAATAGTAGTAGTAGTCTCTATAGTAATAATCATCATAGTAGTATGGATAACTTGTTGTTGATGTTTTTCCATCAAGCCAATCTGTAAAGTTTTTTCCATATTTTTTTTCAAGATCTTTTCTAAGTTCTTTTACACTTTTTGTTTCGATTTCGATATATGCTTTTCCTTTTTCATCAGTTTTAACAGGATATTTTTTATAAATCTCCCCTTTATATGAACCATAGGCAGCATAAGGGTTTTGTGTTTGTTGCCAATTATTATAATACCAATAGTACTCTCTAGGAAAACTATAGTAGTGATAGTATGGTTGTTCATAAACAATAATTTCACCAGTTGCATTTTTAACACCACCACCAAAATAGTACTCTGCAGTAAGTTCAACTTTAACTTTATCACCTGGTTTGTAGAGATTTTGATTTGCACTCATTTCAACTTTAAATTCAGGTAATTTATACTCCTCAACTCTAAAAAATCCATAATTTCTATAGATATATTGACCATTTGCACTTATTAGATAAATGGAGTATTGACCAAGAGGATCATCTTTTTTTGTTTCAAAAGAGCCAGATATAACACCATACTCATTTGGTTTTAAACTCTCTTCAACAACTTTTTGACCTTTTGGATTCATAATTAAAACTTTAAAAGTTTCATCAGGAACTTTATAGTCACCATCTTTCTCTAATCTTAAAATAGAGCGATAGTTAACTTTTTCACCTGGTCTATAGGCAGGTCTATCTGTATAGGAGTAGCTTGAGTAGTTATCATAGTAGTTCCAATAGTAATAACCACCATAACCACTTGTCATTGCAACATTTCCATTTTTCTCAGATATAGCCTGAAGAGATGGTGAGTAGTAGTTTCTTAAATTATTATCAGGAATATCAAATGCAAAAACACCACTATCATCTGTTTTTCCCTCAATTAATTTTGTCTCATAT
>DYRY01000003.1:0-13334 GCA_020718465.1 Anaeromyxobacter dehalogenans
ACCTTGTGCTTGTTTAATCATATCATTAACAGAGTTAAGGTCAAGTTCAAGAAGTGTGAAAACATTTCCACTTTTTGGATCAATCCAACGATCAACAACTTGTGCACCAGAAAATTTTGATTTTGTCATTGTTTCTGATACATGAGTGATATCTTGTTCAAATTGAGCTTGAGGCATATCACCAGTTTTAATAGAGCGTTTGTATGACTCTTCCATAGCTTTTACATATGTTTTCATAATATAAGAGAGACGAACTCTTGATTGACTTTCTGATTCATTAAAAGTCATACCTTCATCACCAACATTTGAGGACATACCAACTGCACGAAAAACTTTTTTTCCTTCAACTGTAAATGCACCACCACCTTTCATTGTCCATGCAGGTCTTCCATCACCACCACCTTGAACAACAACAGTTTTTCCACCACCACAAGCCATCACAAAAAGAGAGGCTAAAATTAACAAAAATAGTTTTTTCATAAAATCCTCCAAAAGAAAACTTATAACATTAGACATCATTCATATTTTTTTATTCAAAAAAAAATAAAAAAAAAATAAAAAAAAATAATTTTTTTTTTTATTAAAAAAAACTCTTTTATTTTAAAAAAAATAAAAAACAGAGAGGTTATAATTCTATTAATTTTGCAGAGTACTGACTTGTAAAAACAGGGTGAAACTCACCTAAAATTGACTTTGATGTTTCTCCATCATAAATACGATTAATCATCTCTTTATCAATTGTTTCTTCAGCAATAAGAACTTGAGCCATTGTATGAAGTTTATTAATGTTATCAATTAAAAACTTTTTGGCTATATTATAATTTTCTGTTACTATTTTGTAGATTTCATCATCTATTGCAACTGCTGTTTTTTCACTATATTTCACATGTCTAGTTAACTCTCTACCAATAAAAATCTCACTTTCATTTGTATCATACATTATTGGTCCAAGAGAACTCATTCCCCATTCACAAACCATTGCTCTTGCAATATTTGTTGCAACTTTGAAATCATGAGATGCCCCATTTGTTACATTTTTAAAAACAAGTTCCTCTGCAACTCTTCCACCCATTAAAATTTGAATTTTACTAAAACACCAATTTAATGTTGCATTAAGTCTATCTTCTGATGGAAGAGATATTGTTGCACCAAGAGCTCTTCCTCGTGGAATTATTGTTACTTTATGTACGGTATCAGAGTCTGGTCCCTCCAGATATCTTGCAAGAAGTGCATGACCAGATTCATGATATGCTGTATTCCAACGCTCTTTTTCAGAGATAACCATTGATTTCCTTTCAACACCCATAATTACTTTATCTTTAGCTTTTTCAAGATGTTCAAGAGTTATCTCTGTTGCACTCTCTCTTGCAGCAAAAAGTGCTGCCTCATTAACAAGATTTGCTAAATCAGCACCAGAAAATCCAGGAGTTCCTTTTGCAATAACATTAAAATCTACATTTTCAGCAACAGGTTTTTTCGCACTATGAATCTCTAAAATCATTTTTCTTCCACGTACATCAGGATGTGGAACAATAACTTGCCTATCAAATCTTCCAGGACGTAGTAGTGCTGGATCTAAAACATCAGGTCGATTTGTTGCAGCAATAAGAATAATTCCCTCATTCCCCTCAAAACCATCCATCTCTACTAAAAGTTGATTTAGAGTTTGTTCTCTTTCATCATGACCACCACCAAGACCTGCTCCTCTTTGTCTTCCAACAGCATCTATCTCATCAACAAAAATAATACATGGAGCATTTTTCTTTCCTTGTTCAAAAAGATCTCTTACTCTTGAAGCACCAACTCCAACAAACATCTCAACAAAATCAGAACCAGATACTGAAAAAAATGGAACTCCTGCTTCACCAGCAACAGCACGAGCTAAAAGTGTTTTTCCTGTTCCCGGAGGACCTGTTAAAAGAACCCCTTTTGGAATTTTTCCACCAAGTCGTGTAAATTTTTTAGGTTCTTTTAAAAAATCTACAATCTCTGTTAGCTCCTCTTTTGCTTCATCAACTCCAGCAACATCTTTAAATGTCACCTTGATTTTATCATTTGCAAGTTTTGCCCTACTTTTTCCAAAAGACATTGCTTTTCCACCACCAGATTGAAGCTGACGAATAAAAAAGAAAAATAGAACAAAAAGGAGAATCATTGGTAACCAAGATATTAAAAGGGTTTGCCAAAAAGAGTTCTCTTCAACCTCTTTATACTCAAATTTTACATTATGTTGTTTTAACATTGCCCTTATATCTTCTCCATCTTGAGGACCATAAAAATAGAATTTTGTTCCATTTTTAAGTATTCCCTCAAAATTTCTGTTTTTTATAGTTAAAGAGGTAATCTCTCCTGATTCCACTCTTTTAACAAATTCACTAAATTCAATTTTATCACCTTTATTTGGTGATGATGATACCATTTGAGCTACAGTTATCAATAAACCAAACAAAATAACCCAAAAAATAAAAGTTTTATGAGATTGCTTCACCGATATACTCCTTAGAGAAGTTAACCACTATAAAAATAAACATATCCAAAAGTTTAAACATAAAAATTATAAAACTCTTTTTTTCTTTTAGATAAAAAAAATAGTTATAACAGATAATAAAGAAAAATATCAACAATAATTGATATTAAAAATTAGTAACAATCAAAAATAAAATATATTTTTGTCTATTTATATAATTTTATTCTATAATTTATCAACTATTCTTAATAAAACCTTAATTAAAGCTTTATCAAGTTTTAATATATTAACTACTTTTATAAAATTGTCTATATTTTTTTCAAAAAAATGGTAAAAATAGTTCCTTCATTTTTCACAGAGCTAAAAGATATAGACCCATTATGAGCCTCTACAATTCTGCTACATATTGCAAGACCTAAACCTGTTCCACCCTCTTTTGTTGTAAAAAATGGTGTAAAGAGAGATGCCTTATTCTCTTCATTAATCCCAATTCCACTATCTTTAATAAAAACTTTATTGAAATTTTCATCTGATTCAATCCAAATTCTAACAAAAGCATTATCACCAGACTCTAATCCATTTTTTATTAAATTTATAAAAACCTGCTTTAATCTATCTTTATCACCATAAATTATGAAATTTGAATCCATATTTATTGAGATATTTTCTGTATTTTCATGAAAAATATCATTTTTTATAAAATTTAAAAGTTCATAAATATTAAAATAGTCTTGTGAAATTTTTAACTCTTTTGCATATCCTAAATAGTCTTGTAAAAGATTATAAAAAAAAGTTATCTCTTCATTAATATCATCAATAATTGATAAAACAGTTGTTGGATTATTAGCTCTTTTTTTTAGAGCCACAACAAATCCTTTTATTGCTGCAAGTGAGTTTTTGAACTCATGAGCAATTGAAGCTGACATTTTTCCCAAATATACAAGCCTCTCCTGTTTTATGGATTCATTTTGTAGATTTTTTAAAGTTGTAATATCTGAAATTGTTATAAAATAAAATGATTTTTGGTAATCTATAGTAACTAAATAGTGTCTAAAATTAAATAAAAGCTCAAATGAATACTCTTCATTATCTAAAAATTTTAAAATCTCCAATTTTATATTAAAATTATTTTCTATTATACTTGAAAGATTAATAAAATATCTATTTTCAAAAATAACTTTTTTATTGGTATCAATAAGCCAAATTCCCTGATTTAATCTATCAAGAATTTCTGAAAATTGAGATATCTTCTCTTGAAGAGGTTGAAATATAAGGCTCCAATCTGATAACTCTTTTTTTCTATCTATTTTTGTTCTATTTCTTCGAAGATAATAAAGTAAAAAAAATATCAAAGTACACAAAAAAAATAGAGTAATTATTAATGAATAATATTGAAGTTGTTTTAAATTCATAAAACTATTAATCTAATCCTATAAAAAAATAGAGATTTTTTAAATATATTAATAACTATCTCTCTATTGATATAAAAAGAGGAGAACCTATAAACTCTTTTCTATCATTTACTGAAAATGTTGGTAGCTTTTTACTATCTGATGTTGGAATTGGAGATGCTGTTATTGTAAAGCTCTGTCCATCTTCAGAAATAGTGGAATCAACTCTATAATCCCCAATTCTAATATAATGTATTGGAAGTTTATGTTTCTCTAAAGATCTATCTCTTACATCAACAAGTGTTACAGGATAATGTGGAATCCATTTATGATACTCCCATAAATCCTCTAAATTTGATGTATATTTTTTATGTTTTTCATAATAAAAAAGTTGAGTATGGTAAAGTTTCATGATGGCTAATTGAGCTCCTGTTTGTTGATTTTCAATTTTTGCTTTTCCATAAAAAATAATACCTAAAATCATTAAAGTAATTAATGCAAACATAAAAATAAGCTCTGTTATAACAAACCCTTTTTTCACAAAATCTCCATTAAAAAAAGATTAATAATAGATAAACAAAAAATATAGTTCTGTCAAGTTAATATCATTTAATATCTATTATTTTGCTTATATTTTAGATATTAAAAAAAAAGAGAGTTTTAAAAACTCTCTTTTTTTTCTTAAAAATAGATATTTATATTTCCTTATTTTAACTATCTTAATAATGACATCAAACCTTGTGCCTGCTGGTTGGCCTGAGCCAACATACTTGTTGATGCTTGAGACAATATTTGAGATTTAGATAATTTAGTTGTCTCTTGAGCTATATTTAAATCTCTAATTCTTGATTCTGCAGCAGTTTGATTCTCCTCTTGAACATCTAAATTATTAATTGTATGTTCTAAACGATTAACCCAAGCTCCAATTTTAGCACGTTCTGAAGAGACCATATCAACCGCTTTATCAATCTGTGTGATTGCATCCTTTGCTGAATCTTGATCTGTTACTTGAACTCTATCAACTCTTAAAGCATGAGCATTAATCTCTGCAATACTTGCATTTAATGTTTGTCCTTGATTTGCACCAATTTGAAAATCAATTGAGTTATCAACAATTTTAACATACTCTTGAAGATGACCAGCAACACTTGAAAACTCAATTTTTCTTGAAGATTCATTAAAATTTGCAGTTATATCAATACTTTGATCAAACTCAATTTCAACACCTTCAATAACATTATGAAGAATATTATCTGTTGTTATATCCTCTCCAACATATTGACCACTCAAACCATCTTTTACAACTACATGCATTGAGTTTTCTGTTGCCTCTTGACTTTGAGAGATTCCAAGTGCAGTCATAATATCCTCATTTGCAGAGAAGAAAAGTCTACCATTTTCACCTGTTCTTGTTGAGCGAACAACAATTGTTCCAAGTTGTGATTCTGAAGTTCCTAATGTTGGAGTATCAACAAAAGTAACTGCATTTTCATCAACTTCTCTCACTCCAGTTTGCATTCCAAGACCACCATCAACAACATCACCTAATATAGCATTTTTGATTTTATCAACAACATCATTTAGAGAATCTCCACCATCAAGATAGATTTCAGCTTTATTACCATAAGCATTGTAAATTGAGATAGTTTCTCCATTTGCACCTAAAATAAAATTTCCATCTGCATCATAAAAACGATCTATATCCTCTAATTTTGTGTTTCCAAAGGCATCACCACCACCATTATTTGCTTTAAATGTTACTACTCCATCAGCTAAAGCTTGGCCTGTTTGAGCCTCATTAAATGATGCATCAACAGTTCCATAGGTAACTTGACCTGTGGAGATATCCATCACTGCTCCTTTTAGTGTTACAGTTCCATCATTTAATTGGTCATCAACATGTCTAAAAACAGCACCTGTTTGAATATCTCCAGTTGATGGATTAAATCCATCCAATCTTGTTAAATCACTAGCTCCAGCATTATCATTATCATTTAATGCAAGAAGAATTCTATCCCCAGATTGATAGTTTCCTGTTGTTGTTGTTGCATTATTAAATTCTAATGTATAGGTTCCATCAGTAACTGTAGTTACACCTGTTCCATCCCAAACATTTTCAGCAGAGTACCAACTTTCTCCTCCATCAAAACTTACCCTTGCATTAAGAATTGCAGGATCTCCATTTGCATCAACACCACCTAAATATCCATCCGTTGTAAACTCAAGAAGAGCATATCCTCCCATTGATGAGTTACTACTACTTGTGAATAGATGAACTCCAGCACCTGCAACAGCTGATGTTATTAATGTTGTATTGTCAATTGTTGCAGTAGTTGAACCCTCTTGAGCATATTGACCAACTAAACCATAAATATCTGTAGCAACTCCAGCCCCCAATGTTCCATTTGCACCTGCATCAATATTAATAGTGTATTCTGCACCATTTGTAGGAGAGGCTTTTAGATTATTAACATTTGAAAGTTCAGAAATTCCTGTTGCAGAGTCTGTTCCACCAGTAAAATTAACAAGAGTATCATTTGCTATTGCAATATTGGCAGCTGTTTTATCCTCATTAATAGATAGTGTATATCCATTTGCAGCTTTTCCACCTTCTCTTGCAGTAATTGTTACAGCACCAGTACCATTATCAACAGCAACAAGAAATTGATTCAAGTTTTCATCATTATTAATTGCATCTCTTAATGCAATACCATCTGTTGCAACAGTACCTGTTGCAGCAAAATCCTCAATTTTATACTCTTCACCTTTAATGTTAAATGTAAAATCAATTGAATCTGCTGCAACATTCAAGAATGTTAAACTGGTTGAGGCATTTTGAGCATCTAAATCGGCCTCTTCAACTCCTTGAACACCATCTTTAAGTCTAAAAACAGATGTTGATTGAATTTGACCTTTTCCAGCAACAGCATTAAACTCAAGCTGATACTCACCATTTTCAACTGCTCCTCTCATAACAGCACTAATACGGTTTGTTGAAACAGAAGCTAAACCTGTTGCATCACCAGTTAAAAGTTTTTTAGTATTGAACTCTGTTCTTGTTGAGATTCCATCAATCTCATCTTTAAGAGCATCAACCTCTTTTTGAACCTCCACACGGTCATTTGCTGTCAAAGTACCATTAGATGCCTGAACTGAAAGCTCTCTCATTCTTTGAAGAATTGAGTGAGTTTCATTTAATGCACCCTCTGCTGTTTGAAGCATTGAGATACCATTTTGAGAGTTCTCATTTGCCTTTTTTAAGCCACGAATCTGTGTTCTCATCTTCTCTGATATTGCTAGGCCTGATGCATCATCAGAGGCTTGATTAATTCTCAAGCCTGTTGAGAGACTTTTCAAGGAGGAACTCTGCATTGAAGTCGCTCCTTGGAGATTTACTTGTGCCTTGAAGGCTGCAATGTTGTTAACAATTGATAACATGTTTTCCTCCATGAAATATTATACCAATCCTTGGTTATTTTAGAGTCACTTAATGCGACTCAATCTAACATAAACTATCGACTAGTGAAGTTAAAACTAAAATAATTTTTTATATTTTTAGTCAAAAAATTGCTTTAAACTTAAATAACTTTTATTTTCTTACAAAAAAAGATAGTAATTAAGATATTTTTTATGTTTTTAGTCAAAAAATTGCTTAATACTAAACTGATTATTATGACATTTTTGTCCCATTTTATTAATTTAAAATGTAAAATTTAATTGTCAAAATCTATTAATAACTCTATAAATTACTATTTTTATTAACAAAAAATAGAAATTTAATAAAAAGTAATAGATGGAATTTTAATTGCTAGAAATATAAAGTTATTGTAGTTTTAAATGTACCATATTTTATTTATCTTTATTTAACTATTTTTTTGGAGGTGATTATGGGTATTAAAAGTCTGAAAAAATCTAATATTTTATCTATTTTAACTCTTTTATTTATCTTTATTTTTAGTGGTTGTGATGCAGATTTTGCTTCTTCCGATTTTAAAGGAGGAGTAACTCCTGGTGGAGTTCAAGATAATGGCTATTTTAGAGAGCTTATTAATTATGGGGAAATTCCAAGTGAAGATTTAGTAACATTTGAGGGTTTTTTCTCTGAACATGACTTTAAAGTAAACATGGATTCTTGTAATAGATTAATATGTATTAATCCATCACTTTCTGTTGTAAAACATGAAGGAAAAAATGATAGATATTTTGTTCAACTTATTATGGGAAGCAATATAGATCTATCTCAATATCAAAGGCCAACAACAGATTTAATGGTTTTACTTGATATAAGTGGTTCAATGAGTGGAGACTCTATTCAAAAAGCTAAAATTGCACTAAAAGAGGTTGTTGATAAAATGAACTCTGATGATAAATTTGGAATTATTATATTTGATGATCAATATGAGATATTCTATCAACTTCAAAAGATAGATGATAAAAACTCTCTAAAAAGTAAAATTGATAAAATTGAAACAAGAGGTGGAACAAATATAGAGAGTGCTTTAAGAGAGGGATATAGAGTTTTATCAAATTTAGAGAGTAGCAATAATAAAAGAGTTCTCTTAATAACAGATGCAATGCCAAATATAAATGCAACTGGTGAAGGTGAATTTACTAATTTAATTAGAGAGTATGAAAATCAAGTTGGAATTACTGTTTTTGGAGTTGGAATTGATTTTGGTTTTGAGTTATCAAAAGCAATCTCTGAAACTGCAGGAGGGAACTTTGTATATATAGAGAGTGGTGATAAAATGGTTGAAAAAATTAAAACCGATTTTGAACTTCTTTTAGCACCTTTAGCAACAGATTTTGAAGTTGCATTAATGGGTAAAGGAAATTTTAACATTGTTAATACATTTGGATTACCATCAATCAATAATGAAACAATAACATTAAAAGCAAAATCACTATTTCTAAGCAACTCAAAAGGGGCTATGGCAATTGAATTAAAATATATTCCTAAAGAGGAGGATGAGTATGTTGTACCAATGGATTTAGCAGATATGCTTTTTATAACTTGGGGATACAATATTAATTCAAGTAGAGAAAGTGATGGTGGAATTATTCAGTTTAAAACACCTACTAAAAACAATAATAGTTACCACTATTCAGTAGATGGTAGTGAAAAAATAGCTATACTTATAGAGATTGTTGAGGCTTTTAAAAACTCCTTAAAAAACTACTCAAATGGTAATTTTAATGAATCAATAGAGATTTTGAATCAATCAATAAAGTTTTTTGAGGCAGTAAATTTGATTTTAAATGATTCTCAAATTACAGAAGAGATAAAACTTATGAAAAAACTACTTGAAAACATCAATGCCCACCACTCTTTTTAGTTGCATTTGGAAATGCACTCCATATTTTCCAAGTAAAAAATAGACCTAATGCTGTAAATGGAATAAGGAATATTGGCCAATAACTCCAACCAAATGTTGGTATAATATAACCAAGTGAAATTGATTGTAATCCTGTTCCAAGATAAACAAAACCATCAATAATTCCAGCAGTTGTTGCAGCTGCTTTTTTACCACCAAAATCCATTGATGCAGTTCCTGATATCATTCCATGAACTCCAATAACACATAATGAGGCAAAAAATGCAATTGGTCCAATAAGAATATCAACTCTATTTGGAACTGCAAAAACAAGAGCTGCAAAACTAACTAACATTCCAGCATATAGAAAAAATGCTGATGGTCCTCTTCTTGATTGAAAAAATTTATCAGAAACAAAACCTGCAAAAAAACCACCTGCAATACCTGCAATCATCAATATAAGCCCCCACTCTGTAAAAAAGAAGTTTGTTAATTTTATATCTTTTGCATATTGTGGTCCCCAATGCATTATTCCATTTCTTAAAACACCAGATGCAAACTCAATTACAATCATCATTAATATAACTGGATGAGTTAAAAGTTTTTTATAAAGCTCAATTGTTCCAACTTTTTTGGTATCTTTTGTTTCAACATCATTAGAACCAGCATCTCCTGTATTAAAATCTTCAAAACCAGCTTTTCCTGGTGTATCTTTTATTACTATAATATCTAAAATAATAATAAAAAATAGAACGATTGCTGGTGTAAAAAATGCCCACCAAACTTGGAATCCTCCTGCTGTTTTTGTAACATCAAGAATCATTCCAGTAAGATCAAAAGCTAAAAATATCCCTAAAGATATAAGTGTTCCAAAAATACCACCAAAAACACCTCTCTCTTTTATATGAAACCATGCTGCATTAACTTTTACAATTGAAACAGCTCCAAAACTTTGGAAATACATATTTATGGCATAAATAATAACAAATGGTAAGTATAATGAGATATTCCAATTACCATTCATAACTTGATAAGTTATAATACCAAGTGCAAGATTTGCAAAAAGAGTTCCTGTTGCACCAATAATCATTGTTATTTTTCCACCTAATTTATCTGTGATTGGACCATTAATAATGAAAGAAAGACCATATACAACAGCACCAACACCAAAAATCATACCGAATTGCTCTTTACTCATCAATACATCACCAAAAGCATTTTTGGCTTTTGTTAAATTATATCTTCCCATATATAAAAAGGCATAAGTTAATCCAAGTATAAGCCAATTTGCATAGGAACGAATTCTAAATTCTTTAGAGTGTTTAACAGGATTGTTTATTGCATAAATAAAGCTTATAATCCCAATAATTATAAAGGGAAGTAAACCAACAAATAGATTATGAGAAGCCTTTAGATATACACCAACTTCAATTGCTATTAATGCAATAGGTACTAACCATTTTACCATTTATATCCTCCTCCATAAAAAAAAGGGGAGATAACTTGGTAGTTATCTCCCCTTTAATCAAATTTTTTGAAAATAATCCGTTAAAAACAGCCATTCAGAACCCTTTTTAAGGATTGCAATTAAGCGAAATATTTTCACCATTTTATAATAGAAAATCGAAAAAAACATCACCTTTTCGTGAAAATTATTTACGATTTTTAACTTCCCAAGCTTTTTGAAGAATCTCTTCCAAATGAGCACCAAGTACCTCTGGTTGATTAGTTTTTTCAGGCATATTATTAAAAACAACATAAGGAACTTTAAATGTTTTTCCAACAGAATCTGTTCTAAAAGCAGGTGAAATATGAAGATATTCAGAATCTTTTGATGAAAATTCACTCCAATCAGAGCCTTTATACATCATCTCAATTTTTTTATCTTCAAGTGCATGTTCTAACCAGCTATCAGGTTTATCTGGATTAAATCTTCTTCTATTTTTACGAAGAGACTCTTCCCATGGAACATCAATATAAACAACAACACCATTTTCAAGAACAACATCTGAAAGATAGGAGTAGCCCTCTTTCCAACCACCATGTTCTGAGCCTCTTGCAAACTCAAAAATAACAGTTTTTTTCTCATGAAAGTTTGGTTCATCACGAATAATTCTATCATATTGATTCATGAGTCTACGAATTAACCAATGCCAAAAAAATTTCTTTTTAAAAGTGTAACCTTTTAATATCTCTCCTTGATAAGTAAACTCTTTATCTGATATTTGGCGAGGTTCTCCAAACTCTTCATAAAGATCATCATCTTCAAAACGTTCCCAAAGAATTGGAAAATCATCAATCTCAATAAATTCACCAACATGAAAACGTTCAATTCTCTCTTTTAGTGGTGTTTTTTTCAAATAGTCAATCACCTCTGATTTTCCTGCCGCTGGTCTTCCGTTCAGAACAATAATGTCAAAAATTTGTTTCATACTTCTCTCCAACAAAAAATTAATATATTTTTAGCAAAAATTTAAAAGATTATCAATAAAAGATGGATAAAAAAAATAAATTCACTCTGATTTTTCTACTCCTGCACAAAATCTACACCAAGGTTTCAAATTTGGGTCTTTATCTTCTGATGTTTTAACCCAATATCGAACTCCTTTTATTTTTTCTCCACAATTAACACATACAAGCTTTCCATAAAGAATTGATTGAATTCTAAGCCTTTTTTCAAGAAACTCTTCAGCCATATATCCTCCTTTATACAATTATATAATATTTTTCAAACTTTGACATTTAAAAAATTGCCAAAATACCACTCTTTTAGTTTAAATGGTGATTATTGTTATTTTTTATTTAAAAATACAATAAGAATCAAAATTGTAAACAATTTCTTAATACAATCGGTATTTAATTAAAAATTATTAGCAAAATTAACAATTTTTATATCTTTTTAGAAAAAAATAAAAATAAAAAATAATTTTTATATCTTTTGATAAAAAACAAAAAAACTTATTGAATAAATTCTAAAAAAAGGATATCTATATAAATAACCATTTTTGGAGAATATTATGAAAAAATTCTTGGTTTTTCTTTTTCTTTTTATGCCGTTTTTTGCTTTTTCTAAAGTTATGGATTATAAAACGGTTGAATCAAGTTCTGCATTACAAAGTTGGCATAGCTCTACCCATGGCTTAAAATTTAAACCAGCAAAAGGGTGGACATACAAAGGGCAGAACGATATGTATGTTGGAACAGATGGTTCATCTATTAATATTCAAGTTGAAGCTTCAACATTAAGTATGGAGCAGTATATATCTGCTTCACTTACAGAGATGAGAAAATCTTTTCCAGATTATAAACTTGAACAACAACTTGTTCATACAATTAATGGAAAAGAGGCTCATGAGCTTATTGGTGCATTTACTTATAGCAACATCAAAATGAAGCTTAAATCTATTATTTTCACAAAAGATGCTTCAACAAAAATTGTTGTTACAATTGGTGGATTAGCAGATAATTTTGCAAAAAATCTTGATGTTTTTGAAAAAATTCAGGCAACAATTGTTTTTGAATCTAATTCAGCAACAACTGTAGCTCCAACTACAACCTCCTCTGTTGGTGTTTTTAAAGATCCAGCAGGAAAATACTCTTTTTGGGTTCCAACAGATTGGAAAAGAAGTGGAGATAAAACAATGTTTGTGTCTGATAAAGGTAGTTCTGTAAATCTTATTACTGAAGCAACAGAAATGAATCTTACAGATTATGCAGAACTCTCTCTTAAAAACATGAAAGCTCAAATTCCCTCTTATGAGTTAATCAAACAGGAGAAAAAAGTTATAAATGGTGTTTCAACTGTTGTTCTTTATGGAAAATTCAACATGTATGACAATGATTTAAGAATCTACTCTGTTATATATGATAGTGGAACAACAAAATATGTTTTAACACTTGGTGGATTAGATGCAAATTTTGATGCAGATAACAGCCATTTTGTTAAATCAATGGAGTCTTTTAAATTAAATCCATAATATCATATCTACTTAAATCTTTTTCTTTCATTTATTTTTTAATCTTTTTTATTATTGTGTTTGCTAAAAAATAGTAGTTAATATTATGTTTTTTATTGTTTAAAAAATTTTTTTATGTATGTTTTTCTTTTTTATTGTTGTGTTTGCTAAAAAATAGTAGTTAATATTATGTTTTTTATTGTTT
>DYRY01000003.1:13434-34082 GCA_020718465.1 Anaeromyxobacter dehalogenans
TTTTATTGTTGTGTTTGCTAAAAAATAGTAGTTAATATTATGTTTTTTATTGTTTAAAAAATTTTTTTATGTATGTTTTTCTTTTTTATTGTTGTGTTTGCTAAAAAATAGTAGTTAATATTATGTTTTTTATTGTTTTAAAATTTTTTTCATGTATTTTTTATAGTTTTATAAAAAAATTTAGTTTTATTTTTTAGATTTTTATCAGATATATAGAGTACTTTCCACCTCAAAATAAAAGTGAATACAGATGAAACAAAAATGAATAATTTAAAATATTTCTATAATGTTATTTTTATTTTATTTTTTATAGTTAAATCTAATATGTATAAATATTATAATATTAAAAATTAGAAACTCTTTCTAAATTTTATCATCTTTAACACACTCTAAGATTTTTTTAAAACCTTTAGTTACATACTCTAAATTTATTTTAAATAGATGTGATGGTAGATAAAGAGGGTCTCTTGTAATTCCTTTAAAACTTGATTGAGTTAATATATTAATTGCATTAATTTGATCCTCTTTTGATATCTTAGGAAAATCGAAATTTTTAATTTTTTCAATCCAATATGATAAATCAGATATATTTTTAAGCTGTGGTGAGTTTAAAAATTGATTATAAATCATGTTTTCTAATGTTAGAACAGGCTTATTTGTTAAAATAGAGTCTATTGCAATTTTTCCTGTTGCAGTTATAACAAGATTTATAAAATTCCAAATGTCAAATGTTGAAATAGAAAATGGAATCGGAATAACTCTTTCCTCTTTTTCAATTAAATTAATAAGCTCATCAGATAATTCATGTTTTATCTTAGAGTTTATTTTCAAATAGATTCTAAAATTTTTATTTAATTCTAAAATCTCTTTTAAAATATTAATATCATCTCCAAAACTTTTTTTTATATATGGTTGAATATGATATAAAATATTAAAACTACCAATCTCTTTGATAATTTTATATCTTTTTTTTGATACTCTCTCCCAAATTTGAGAATCTCTTTTTTTTCTATATTCAACCATTAATTTTGCTACTGGATGATTTGTATTATATTTTTCACCAGAAAAATATGATAATGTAGTTATTATATTATTAATACTTTTTTGTTTTATTCTATTTATACTATTTGTTTTAGAATTTTTTCTTAAATTAATATCAAATTCTAAGTTTTGAATATTTTTTAAAAGCTCTTCTGTATCATTTAATATCTCTTCACTACCAAAATATGGTAAAAATG
Source organism: Anaeromyxobacter dehalogenans (assembly GCA_020718465.1). GTDB lineage: Bacteria > UBP6 > JAFGXH01 > JAFGXH01 > JAFGXH01 > JAFGXH01. The sequence continues at coordinate 14,673 of DYRY01000003.1, forward strand.
TATCATTTTTTAAAAAAGAAAATCTACCAACTGGAAAACCGATAGATTTAGGATAGAGATATGGAATATCATTTGATTTTGCATGATAAAGAGTTAGTAACTCATGAAAAGCTTTTCTTTCACCAAAAATAACATCTGGATATTCTGATTGAATAATTTTTTCAATCTCTCTATCATAGTGATAAAAATAATCAACTCTTTTATCTTTAAAATTATTAAAAAATTTATCTGAAGAAATAATCTCTTCAATATAATCTTTTTTATTAAAAATTAAAGTGCTTTTAGGATATGACAAAACTATTTTTTTCCCAGATTGTGGAAAGAAAAAATGATTTTGAACTATCCATAATATTTCATGACCATCCTTCTCTAACTCAAGAGCAACTTTATCCCAAAATTTAGTTTTATAACTATTCTCTACAAAAATAATTTTCATAAATAATCCCCAAATAGAGCCTTTTTTATAACATAATTTAGTATTATATTAAATCAAAAATTAATATTATTTTAATATTATTTTAATATTATTTTTTTATGTGAAGTTATTATGAAATTGTGTAGAATTTAAAAATATAGCATTATAATTACGAAAATTCTTTTAGAATGAGGATTTCAAGCTACTTTTTTGATTTACTTTTAGATTTTTATATCATATCATAAAAGTTCGACAAAATTATCTCTTTTTAAGGAGGCATTTATTATGTGGAAAACAGTTGAGGGGAGTACAGAACGATTAATTCAACTCTGTTTAGGTTATTTCGTTTTTTATGTAATAACTGGGGTTAGTGTAAAATATTTTCTATCCACAGGAAATGGATTTCCAGCAATGAATGGAATGGAGTATTTAGTTTATAGTACTGGTGGTGGTGCATTGATTGCAACAGGAGTTGTTTTAGTTTTAAAATGGTATCATATAGAATCTATTAGAAGAATTAAATTCGGACCACTCAATATACCTTCAGAATTACTTTATATAATTCCTTCAGGAATTTTTACAGCAGTTGTTATACCAACAACAACTTTAATGTACTCCTTTAAAGGAATATCTGTTATGCTTGCAATGGTACTAATGAGAGGTTCTGTTATAGTTATTGGTAGAGTTGTTGATGCAATTCAGATAAAACAGGGAATTATGACAAAAAAAGTCTATTGGGAAGAGAATATGGCTGTTGTTTTTGCCCTTTTAGCAGTTGGAACAAATTTTTGTACTGATAATGCTGAGGGACAAAATCCATTTACATCTTTACCTGTTGTGATAACTTTTTCATCTTATATATTAGCTTATTCATTTAGAATTTATATAATGAACTACTATAAAAATACAAGACCAGCAGAAGTTAAAAAAGACAATAATAAAAGTTTTTTCGCATTAGAACAGATTACATCAACAATAACATTACTTCTACTCACAGGAACAATACTTTTACTTGCAACAAAATATGGTTTAACTGGAGAAAGATTAGATCCCATTGTAAAAGCAGTTATATCTCCAGACAAAAATTACTGGTTTACTGCTGTTTTATCTGGAATGGCATTTGGAGTTGTTTCCTTCTTTTCTGTATTTATTTTTATGTTTAAAGGTAGAACTGCAACATTTGCAGGACTTGTAAATCGTTTAACATCTTTAATTGCAGGAACAGCCTCAACTATTCTTTTTGCAATGTTTTTTGGTGGAAAATATCCTAAAGTAATGGATTGGGTTCTTCTTGGTTTTATTCTTATTGCAGTTGGTTTTATGAGTAAAGCTGAAAAAAGAAGAAAAAAAGAGTTTAAATAAAAAGTTATTTATATTTTTTTTAGAAAAAAATAGGTAATTTTAAACTATTTTAAATTACTTTTTACAGCCTCTTTACCAATTGAAACAAATGTTTTTTTTATCTCATTTTTTAATTGGTCTAATTCTGTTTTTTTTCTTAAGATAGTCTCTTTGTTTTTAGAGGCGTTTTCACTTACAGTTGTATTTTTTTTATGAATATTTTTTTGATGTTCTGAGATTTTTTTTAAAATAGCCTCTTTTTTTGCCTCAAATTTTACTAAATCCTGTTTAGAATCAACTATTTTCTGTTGATATCTCTCAAGTTCCTTCTGAATATGAAGAGAGTCTAATCTCATTTTTTTTAAATTTTCAAGATATGGTTGCAACTGTTTATCAGGAAGTTTTTTCTCAACTGCTGTTGCATATTTTTTTTCAGCCTCCTCAATCTGCATAAATTTATATTTATTTTTTGATCTAAAAGCCTCCATCTCCCTCTCTATTTTTTCTACACTTGATATATCAAAATTATCAATCTCTTTTGATATATCTGCAAGCTCTTTATAAAGCTCATGAAGAATATCCTCTGTTGTCATTGTTGTTCGATCATCTTCATCAAGAAGAAGTTTCAACTCCATTCTTAACCCCTCAAGAGCATCAAGCAAATCATCAATCTTGATATAAAAGTTCTCCATCTTATCTTCATGTTTATTCGCATCATAAAACTTTTTTCCGAGTACATATAAATCTTGTATATCCATGATACCCACCAATTTTAACATGCTATTTTTAATCTGTTTTTACTTAAAAGTCAAGTAAACTTGACTTTTAGTTGATATTTTATTTATACTAGCAGTTGTTGTAGTTGTATTTTATATTTAGAGCATTTTCTAAATTTTTAGTTGTAACTAGAGGATTTTAATGAAAAAACTGTTTATAATTATATCTTTTTTTCCATTTGTATCATGCCAATCTACAGTTTCACTTGAAAGGTATGAGAGAGAGGTAAAAGATTTATATGAAAAAAATAGAAAACTACAACAAGATATATCATCTTACCAAATAAAAGAAACAACCCACTCAAATAAAATTTTAATTTTAGAATCAAGATTAGAGAGTCTTGAAAAAATAGTCTCAAAAAAAATAGATATCAATCAAGAGCTTTTTGGAAATATTAAAAACTCTATATCAAAAGATGTTAAATCAGAGAGTTTTTCAACCATAAATAAAAATGATTCTAAAGTTTTATCAGATGAGTCAAAAATAGAGTCTAATCCAATATCTGAATACTCAAATGATAGAATTGATGTTGAGGAGGATGAGGAACCAATTATCTTAACTAACTCAATGATTGCCAAAAGAGAGGAGAAAAATTCTGACTTCAATACTCAAAAAGATAAAAACAGAGTAAAAGATACTGTAATTTCATCTCCTATAAAAAAAACAGCAACAAAAGAGAGACTCTCAAATAGCTTAAAAAAAAGATATGATGATGCAGTTGCTCTTCATAGAGATAAAAAATATTCAGAAAGTATTGAGGCTTTTGAAAATCTAATTTATGACTATAAAAAAACTCCAACATCTCTTAGTGATAACTTTTACTATTGGATTGGAGAAAACTATTTAGCTTTAAATGATATCCCTCTTGCAAGAAGATATTTTTTAACTGTTATAGAGAGTTATCCAAAAGAGAACAAAGTTCCTGACTCAATATATAAATTGGGAACAATTTTAGAAAGAGAGGGAAAAAAAGAGGAATCTTTAGATAGATTTAGGGAGGTCATAAAAAATTATCCAAATACAGAGGCTTCTCAACTTTCATCTGAACGAATAAAGATATTATCAGAATAGTTAATATTTTTTTTAGATTTTTATTATCTTTTTTGTGTTTTATTGAGTTTTATATAATCAAAATCTTTTTAGAAAATAAAGAGATTTTTAATAAATTTTCTATTAAATAGGAGGAGTGATGAGAACTCTTTTTTCTTTTTTAGTTCTCTTTATATCAATTACAATTTTGGCTCAGTATGAGATTCAAACTGATCGACTTACAGATATTGAGGAGAGCAAAGAGGTTACGGTTCAACAGGGAGATACCCTTTGGGATCTTTGTGAAAAAAATTTAGGAGATCCATTTTTATGGCCTAAAATTTGGTCTTTAAATCCAGAAATTGAGAATCCACACATTATTGAACCTGGGGATAAAGTGAGATTTTATCCTAAAAGTGGTAGAGTTGAGATTGAACCTAAAAATAATCTAAATACACAAAATGTAAACTCTACTGCTAATAATTTTATTCCTGATGATAATCAAAGTTATGGTATTCAAATATCAACTCATGGAAATGCCTCATTAAGTGCAAATTCAGATGGTGAAAGTGGTTATGCTAAACCTAGAAATGAGGCAATTATCACAGACAAAGAGTTAAAAAAAGCTGGTTCAATACAATCAAGCAAAGAGGAACATCTTTATTTAACCAGTAGTGATACTGTTTATTTGGATGTAAAAGAGCTTAATAAAGTTAATGAAGGTGATGTTTTTCATATTTTTCGAAATAGATCAATATTAAAACATCCAACAAAAGATAGTTCACTTGGGCATATTGTTGATATTGTTGGAGAGGTAACGATTACTGGCAAAGTTAAAAACAGAGCTGTTGGAAGAATTACAAATGCTTTTGTAGAGATAGAGAGAGGTGATAAAGTTATACCAAAATTAGATCTCTCTTATGATATCAAAAAAACAACAGCAGACAAAAAAATTGAGGGAAAAATAGTTCAATTTGCAAAAGAGTTCGATAATATTGGTTCTCATGAGTTGGTTTTTGTAAATGTTGGAAAAAATGCTGGAATTGAAAAAGGGATGGTTTTTCATATTGTTAGAAGGAAAGACCCAATTTCAAATGTAGTAATCCCTCACTCAAAAATAGGTGAACTTGTTGTTGTTGCATCAAACAAGGAGAGTTCAACATGTTTTGTAACTGCAGCAAGTGAAGAGTTATCTGTTGGTGATTTTATTGTTTCTGAATTAAAACTCAAATCTTCAAAATAGTCTTGTTAAACTCATCTTTTTTACTTTTGTAAAAAAGATGAGTTTAATTACAAAAAAAGCCTCTTATTCTTTGATAATATTGACAGATATACTATTTTTAGAATAAAATATGGATTAGAGTTAAGAAGTACTCAATAAAATCCTAAAGGATTGTAAAATAACAAATTAATTTTTTTAAATGGGTAGAGATATGAAATTTATCATTTCTGAAGAGACACTAAACTATTTAGAGAATCATCAAAAAAATCCAAATCAAAAACCAAAAAGTGCTATAACAGATGAATTTCTTCAAAAAGAGCTTTTAAAACAGATTAGAGATATGGAAAGTAGTGTAAAACATATTCAAAATTCTTCTGAAAAAGCTATTCTATACTACGAAATAGGGCTGATTTGGAAAGATAAAATTGGTGATATTAGAAATGCAATGGTAAATTTTCAAAGAGCTTATGAAGCAGATGATCACTTTTTACCAAATTTGAAAATTGTTAGAGAGATTTTTACTCAAAAAGAGAACTGGGATTTTGTTCTAAATATTATTGATACAGAAGTCTCTTTTGTTAAGGATAGAAGTGAAAAAATATATCTTTTAACTTTAAAAACTGAAATATTATCAGTACACAAAGATAACTCACAAGAGGCAGAAGAGATACTTCTTCAACTTTATAGAGATAATTCTGACTCATTTTTTCTTCTTAGAAAATTAAAAACATTCTATTTTAATAAAAAAAATTACTCAAAATATCTACAAATTGCTGAGGAACATTTAAAAAATCCAAAGATAACAGTTGTTCAAAAAGAGTTTATTTTAACTGATCTTGTGATAATGAGTTATCAAAAAAAGATACAAAGTGGTATAAAACTTAATCTTTATATAAAAGAGTTATTAGATATTCCAAATAGAGCTCCATACTCTTTTAAAGATGTTGATTGGAAAATTGTTGCAGAAAATCTTGAACAAACAATATCAGAGGGGGAAAATATAAATCCTGATGATATATATATATTGTTTAAAGTATATAGTAACTATCTTCAAGACTCTGCAAAAGCAAATAGGATATTGGTTAATAATTATCAACATATAAGTAATAATCTATTACTTCTTGATCAATTTGAGAAATACTATTCAGATAACTTTAATTGGGAAAAACTCATTGAAATAAAAAGAAAAAAAATCTCAATGATGAGTAAAAAAGAGGAAAAAGCAGACTACCTTTATGAAATTGGTGTTATATATCTTGATAAACTACTTAAACCAGAGAGGGCAAAAGAGTTTTTTAATAAAGCTTTAGAGTTTAATAAGGAGCATTTCTTATCTATTAAACAACTTGGAAAAATCTACTATCTATCTGATGATATTGGAAGCCTTATAAAATTTCATCTTCTTGAGGCAATGAATACATCAAATAGCAAGATAAAAACAATTCAATATTTCAAAATTGCACAGATATATCAGGTTAAACTTGAAAATCCAAAAGAGGCAATCTCTTATTATCAGAAATCTCTAGAGTATGATAAATCATATCTTCCCTCTATTCAAAGTTTATTAAAATTGTATATTCAAGAGAAGGAGTGGGAACAATATATAAAACTCTCAATTAGCCGATTAGAACATACAAAGGATGAGCATCTTCAATATATTACTAAGTTAAAGATAGGTCAACTATATTATGATAAATTGAATATGAAAGAGCGAGCTCTTGATTATTTTTTAGATCTATTTAAAAACTATCCATATAATAATCAGATTTTTGAGTATATTGAGGATATTCTAAAGGAGTTGAATAGAGTTGATGAGTTACTATCTTTTTATAGAGAAACACTTCGTTCAATATCAGAGGAGGCACACTCAATATCAATACTTAACTCAATTGCAGACATATCAATTAAGAGGGGAGACTCATCTGAAGCAATCAAGGCATTAAAAGAGATTTTAGAGATATCTCCAGACTATCTTCCTGCAATACAGAAATTGGCAACAATTTTTAGACAAGAGCGGATGTGGATTGAATTCATAGAGCTTAATATGAATGAGTTTGAGTATACAACTGAAAAACATCAAAAAATGCAATTAATGACAGATATTGCCTCAATTTATGAAAATGAACTAAAAAATCATAAAAAAGCAATTGAGTATTACCAATTAGCCCTTGAGTATGGAGAGAAAAATATTGAGATATACTCTCGATTAGAGTCTCTTTACATTAAAGAGTCTTTATTTAATGATTTGATTGAGCTTTATGAAAAAAGAGTTTATCAATTTGATGATAGAGAGATTCAGTCATCAATAAAAATTAAAATTGCAGAGATCTATCTCTATAATCTAAAGCAGGAGGATTTAGCAATAAAATCTTTTGAAGAGGCATTAGATTTTAATTCTAAAAATAAAATATCTATAGTTATGCTAAAATCCTACTATTTTAAAAAAGGTGACTATCACAAGTGGTTTTCACTTCTACAAAAAAGTGAAAACTGTTTCTCCTCAATTGAAAAGGCAGAGATATATTTTGAGATGGCTCAAATCTACTATTTTCATATGGGACAACCAAATATTGCAGAGGATTATCTTTTAAAATCTATCTCAATAAAAAAAGAGTATAGATATTATGATTTTTTAATGAGATTCTATTTTGAAAATGATATGTTTTCAAAAGCTTTAAAAATAAAAGAGAACTATATTCATTTTCTTGATGATAAAGATAAAATTCCATTTTATGAGTATATTTTATCTTTTACAGAGCAGAATCCAAAATATGGTTACATCCCAATAAAAGAGTATATTGCACTATTTAATTTAACAAAAAATGACTATTTTTTCTATAAACTTTTTGATATTTTATATCAAAATGGTTTTTGGAGTGATTTAATAAGTTTAATATACAATAAATTAGATAGAAGTGGTGATATAAGTGAAATTGTTGACTTAAACTATCAACTTGGAGAGATTTATGAGTACTATCTAAATCAATATCCAGAGGCTCTTCATCACTATGAAGAGGTTTTAAAGAAAAACTCTAATCATTATCTTTCTATTCAGGCTCAAAAAAGAATTTTTCAAAAAACTGGAAATATACAAAAAATGATTGCAGTTGTTCAAAAAGAGGCTGATATATCTAATATAGATCCAGAGATAAAACTTGAAAACACCTATAAAAATGCAATCTCACTTATTGAACAATTTAAAAAAGATGAAGAGGGAGTTACACTTCTAAAAAATCTACTAATTGAAAATCCAAATCATGAAAAATCATTCAGTAAATTAATGGAGATTTTTCTTAATAAAAAAGATTACTACTCTTTTTTAGAGATTTTAGATATAAAAATAGAGGCAATAACAGATATTATTGTTAAAGAGCATCTTCTTCTTAAAAAAAGTGAAGTATTAATTCAAACAAAAGAAAATCAACATGAGTTAATAAAAACTTTTGAAGATATATTAAAAATAAATCCAGGAAATATGGATTTATATCTACCACTATTAAATCTATATCTACAAGTTAAAAATTACCAATCCACAATTGATTGTGGAGAGAGATTTTTAACTAGAAAACCATCGGATACATTTAGACAAAGGACTCTATCTTTTATTTTTAAAGCATCAATCTCTATAAATAATACAGAGAAAGCTATCTCAATAGTTGATCAAATTCAGGATTTTTCAATATTTACATTTAATGACTTAAAAATGGGGGTAGAGCTTTTTAAAATAGTAAATAACCCATCTAAAATGCTATTTTTATTAGAGAAAATGGTATTTAAAAGTCCTGAAGAGTTCAGAGAAAGCTCTGTTGAGGAGTGGTATAATCTCTCAAAAAATCTTATATCTTCTTCTGATATAATATCTAAATTAAGTCAAATATCAGAAATTTTTCCATCATATAAAATATTTTCACTCTATATAGACTCTCTTATAGGTGGAAATAGACTTACAGATGCTCTATACTCTATTGAAAAATCTATTCCTAAATATGGAGATTCAACTACAAAGTCAAGTCTTTATAACTATTGTGCAAAAATCTATTTTCAACTTGATGATTTTGATAAATCATTAAGTTATGCTCAAAAATCACTTGAATTGAATCCATCTTCAAAAGAGAGTGTTTATTTAATAAGGGAGATTTATAAAAAATCACCTGATTCCATTAAAAATATTGAAGAGTTATATTTAACTATTATAAAAAATGATATCTCTCAAATATATCTTATTGAAGATCTATTTGAACTATCTTTAGGAAATAATACAAAAGCATATAGAGTATCTGCAACTGCCTCACTTTTAAAAATAAAAAGTGAGATGATTTTGAAACATTATAAAAACAACTACTCAACAGATATTCTTAATTTCGATTTTTACGAAAAGGGAAACTTTGAGTATCTTACATCTGAATCAGACTATTTTGAATTGAGAAAAATGTTTTTCTCAATTCAGGATGGATTTTCAAAAATATTTAGAAAAACTCTTTCTGATTTCTCTCAATTTAAAGTAGAAAAACTCTCTCAAAAACACTCTATAGAGTTTTTTGAGCTTTTTAATAGCTTAAAAAACAATTTTATGCTTGATAGTCTTGAATTATACATAAAATATGATGATTCATATAGCATAGATTTTGTATTTCCTGATAGTTTAGGAGTTTTAGTACCAGAAAATATACTAAAATCAGGTAAAAAAGAGCAATTAGCACTATTAGCTGAGGCTTTTGACTCAATTCACTCTCTTGCCTTTTTACAAAAATACTATCCAATAGAATCAATAATAGATATGTTTAAGGGAATTATAAATTTTGTTGCAGAAGAGATAATTTTTCCTGAACCAGAAATTCAAGATTATTTAAAATTGTTAAATAAAGGAGTATCAAGAAATGTTAAAAAACTGCTTTTTCAATATAAAACATTTATTATGAAAACAGCTTGGAGTTCAATTGATTTTGATAAATATCTTTATTGTTCTAATATTATAGGAGTCAAGCTGGCTTTACTTTATGCAGGAGACATAAATTTTGCATTTAAAGCTTTTTCAAAACAGCTTAATGGAGATATTGGTTTTATTGGTTTTAATGAGGTTATAGAGGATGCTTTAAGTTCAAATAAAATAAAAGAGTTACTACTTTACTCTATTGATAAAAAATATTTTACTCTATCTCAAATTATGGGAGCCAAAATAATCGAAAAGAGATAGATTTTTATTTAGGAACAAATATTTTTATTTTTAATAGATTTTTTTTCTATTTTTGATATAATACATTATAAACTGTTTTGAAGGAGTACAAATGAGAGTTTTTATTGCTTTTATTTTTTTATTATTTATTTTGGGGTGTGCACAAACAAAAAAAGAGGATAATTCATGTGAAGATATTACCTGTTCTGATAATGGAGTGTGTGTTATAGAAAATAGTTCTCCAAAATGTAATTGTAATGCTGGTTTTGTGGAAGAGGGATTGGATTGTGTGGATAAAATGGGAATGGAGGGTTACTCCTGTTATGGAAATGGAACTTGTCAAGGGAATCTTCTTTGTGAAGAGGATAATACATGTAGAAAAGAGAATCCATGTAAAGATGTAGTTTGTTCTAATAAAGGAAATTGTGTTATTGTTAATGATTTAGCAAAATGTAATTGTATAGAGGGCTATATTGATGATGGATTAAATTGTGTAGATCTAACTGGAATGGAGGGGTACTCCTGTTATGGAAATGGAACTTGTAATAGTGGGCTTTTTTGTAATGATTCAAATATTTGTGAAAAAATAGATCTTTGCAAAGATTCTAATTGTATCTATCCAGATTTATGTAATCCTGAAAGTAGTTTATGTGAACTACCAACAGATTGTACAAATATAAATTGTTCAAATCATGGAGATTGCCTTTATGATGATGCAGTACCTATTTGTGTTTGTAATTTAGGATATACTCAAAATGAGTGGAGTTGTGTGGATATTGATGAGTGTTTAAATGAAACTCATAATTGTGAAGCTGGTTTTAGTTGTGTTAATACAGATGGTTCATTTAATTGTATTGAAGCAGAAAATCTCTGTATTGATGTTAATTGTGACTCTTGGAAAACTTGTAATCCAATAAATGGGATTTGTGAACTAAATGGGGGTAGATGTGATACTGAAATAGATTGCTGTGAATCAAGAGATTGTGATTTACGTTGTGTGAATAATTCATGTGTTTCTGTAGAAGTATCTGATCCATGTGAAGGTATAACTTGTTCTGGTCATGGCACTTGTAATGGTAGAACTGGAAAGGCAGTTTGTGTTTGTGATAGCGGATACATTAATGGTCCAAGAGATTCTCTTCTCTGCATTAAGGATGGTGGAATTACAATAGATCCTGAAACAAAATAATGCAAAATCTAACTTAAATTGAAATAAATTAAAAATATAATTAAAAAATAATTCAAGTTTTAAAACTACTGGTCGATTACATAAAGTGGAGTAGTTTATAAAGGAGGATGCTATGCCTCAAATTACAGGTCTTGCCTCTGGAATGGATATTCAAAGTTTGGTTTCTGATTTAATGAAATTAGAGAAAAAAACTATAACCAGACTTCAAAATAAATCAACAATAACATCTCTAAAAAAGGATGTTTATAAAAATGTATCATCCCAAATGGAGGAGTTTCAAAAAAATCTTTTAAAACTTAAATTAGAGTCTACTTTTCAAACTAAAAAAATAAATAGTTCAAATAGTTCTGTTTTAACTGGTTCTGCAGGAGTTAATGCAACATCAAAAACCTACTCAATGAAAGTTTCTCAACTTGCAGAGTCTGCTTGGGCCAAAAATAGTATCTCAAAAATGAAGTTTATATCTGAAACAAATACATCTGGAGTCTCCTCAATATTAGGAAACTCCATTTATAATATCGAAGGTAAATATAAAGTTGATTTAGAGGATAAATCAACACATATTGAGGCAACCTCAACATTAACTCTTGATAAAAAGGGAATTATTCAAAAAACAACAGGAACCTCCCTTGAAGGAACAACAGAACATACAATTGGAACAAACATAAATAAAAGCAATAATCGACTTAATATTAGTTATGGAGACCATACTTTTGATATTAATTTAGGTTTTCATCAGGCAAATAGTACCAAAATCTCAACAGTAACAGATGATATACAGAAAAAAATAAATAGTGAACTAAACTCTCACTTTGGAACAGTTAATAAAACCTATGTTATGGTTGAAAGCTCAAACCCTCAAGGTTCAAATAATGCCTCTCTATCTTTTTATAATGTTGCAGAGGATAGTAACTCTCATATCAAAATAAATAGTGATGGAGGGGGAGATCTTGCAAATGGAGCACTTGGATTAAGCAATACAACAAATCAAACAGTTAACTCAATTCAGAAAAAAATCACTGCATCTGATTTTAATACAATTAGAACAACAATGAATGATAATAGTTTTTTAAATGGCTACTCTGTTAGAACAATGTCCTCTTTACAACAGGGAACTTTTGAAGCAATATCTTCATCAACACTTAATCCAACACCCATCACAAAATCTAAAATTCAGGGTGGTTATGATGTTGCAACTGGAAAAATAAATATGTTTGCAACAGGATTAAATAATAGTGGAATAAAAGCACCTATTACTGGTGTGATTGGTGCTGATGGTAAAAAAAATTCTACTTTTACAATTAATAATGTTGCTATAACACTAAATGATATTGATAATATCACAATGAGTGATGCCTTAGCTATGATAAATGGCTCAAAAGCAGGAGTTACAGCAACTTATGACTCTATAAATGATAGATTTATGCTAACATCAAATAGTAATAATAGCTCTATCTCTCTTGGTTCTAGCTCAGATAACTCAAATTTTTTAACATCAACAAAACTATCATTATCAAGTGGTGGAACAATATATAATTCCACTTCGACATCATCTATAGACCCAAATAAAGCTCTATATTTAGCAAATTTAGGCTCTACAGTCTCTAATGGAACATTCACTGTAAATGGTGTCTCTATTTATGTTAATCAAAATGATTCACTAAATCAGGTGATTGAGAGAATTAATAACTCATCAGCAGGAGTTATGGCCTCTTATGATAGTAGTACAGATCAATTTTTATTATACTCAAAAATGGGTGAAGTTGATACAAATCAACAACAGATAACTATTGGTTCTTCCTATGACACATCTAATTTTTTAGAGGTGATGAATGTTAGCTCTGCAAAATCAACACTAAATGGAGATTTTTCATCTATAAGTGGTAATTTTGCAGGTAGCACTATTCGTTTTAGTGGTAGTGGTCAGGAGAGTGATATAACTCTTTCGGCAACAAACGGAAGTGGTGCATATACTGATTTGTTAGATTTAGATTTTACAACAGGAATTACATCTGGAACAAGCTTTATTGTTATGGCTGGAGCAGATGGTTCAACAGGTTATAGATGGAGAAATAACTCTGGAAATACAATTTATAGTAAAGAGGATTTAATAAAAGAGTGGAATAATACAGCAAATTGGACAACTTTAGGTGGAAGCTCAACAAATGTTCAGGTAAAAATGTTGGGTGGTGATGGAGATTCTGTTCGTCTTTTTAATGCCTCTGGAGGAAGTGGAGCCTCTTTTACTCTTTTTAATGACTCTGGTAGTGATGTTTCACAAATTGGTATTGGAAGTGGAGTAACCCAAAGTGAAAATACCTCTGATACAGCCTCTTCTGTTTATAACTCTTTAAGTATTGCTTATGATATCTCTTGGAAATTTGATTTTGGTGGAAATGGATTGTCTATTGAGGCTGATGGATTTGGTGGAGTAGATTTTCAATCAGAAACTACTGGAATTGAAGGAAAATTTCAAATAACAGATGTAACAGGAACAGTTGCCTCCTCTGCATTTTCTGATTATGGTAGAAGCTCTCTTTTTGAAGAGGTTGGATTAGCAGGAAAAGATGCTAATTTTATGGTAGATGGAGTCTCTTATGTTCGTTCAACAAATAGTATTGATGATGTTATAAAAGATGTATCATTTCAACTTAATGGAGTTAGTTCAACAAATGTAACTCTTGATATTCAGGTTGATTCAGATAAAGTTTTAGAGGAGATTGCTGATTTTGTAGTTAACTATAATGAATTAATAACACGTTTAAACCCAGATAAACTTTCAAAAGAACAAAAATCCTATCTTGAACCTCTCTCTGATGAAAAAATGGATAGTATGATTTACACAGAGATTGAGGATTATAGTACCAATTTTAAAATGTATAATGAGTACAATATTATATTTAAAGATAAGATGTTTCAGGATTTTAGTTTTTTTATGCGTCAGGAGGTTAGTAGTATAAAATATGGAATGCCAGATGAATTTTCATCTTTAGATACATTAGGTTTAAAAGTTGCCTCTACAGGATCAGAGGATGATAGAAAAGGAGGTTATCTTCTTTTTAAAAGAGATGAAAATATTGATAAAGATGAGTATAGAAAGTTGATATTAGAGGCATTAAAAGAGAATAATAAATTGGTAACAAATATAAAAGATAATAGTTCAGAGGTTTATAGATTATTTGCAAACAACTCTGAAACAAATCCACAATATGCCTCTGGAATTGCTCGTGTTATTGATAATAAAATAAATGATTATGTAAAGCGTGGTGGAATATTAAAAGAGGCCACTGTTACAGGTGGAACAATTGATAAAGAGCTTGTCTCTTTATATGAACAGATTGAGTTTTATAAAAGTAGAAATGAGAAGAAAGAGACTGCCCTATATAATCAATTTGCAAGAATGGAGTCTCAACTAAGTAAAATTCAAGGGGAATCATCAAATTTTTTAGCTCAAATGGGCTTAGCATAAAGAGATTAACAGATTTTAAGGAGATATAATATGGCACTAAATCCTTATCAAAAATACCAAGAGAACCGCATAGAGGGGGCATCTCAAGGAGAGATGATAGTTATGCTTTATGAGGGAGCCATTAAGTTTATGAATCAGGGAATTATCTATATTGAACAAAAAAATATAGAGAAGGCAAATGAATCTATTATAAAGGCTCAACGGATTGTAAATGAGCTTCAAATAACACTTAATTTTGAAGCAGGAGGTGAGATAGCAGAGAATCTTTATCGTCTTTATGATTTTTGTATGCAGGAGCTTATTCGGGCAAATATCAAAAAAGATGTATCTGGTCTTACTAATAGTATCCAAATTTTTGAAGAGCTTTTATCTGCTTGGAGAGAGATTTTTAATGCTCCTGAAAGAAATATCTCTTTGGGATAAAAAATCTTTTATAATCTAAAAAGCACATAACATAATATAACATTTTTCTTATTTGAAATCAATAGATTATTAGTTTTTTATTGTAGTAAAATTATATATTTTTTAAATGTTTTTCTATAATATTAAATGGCGTCAAATAATACTATTTTATATTTATCATTTGATATTTAATTTTTTTTGAAGTGGATTAGATAATATTGTTATTATAATTGTAACTATTTATCTAAAGAGTAGCTTCTTAAGCCAGAGATATTTCTATCAATAGAGATAATTTTGCTATAAATTGATGTAGGAACTTTAATAACTAAATCAACATTTCTATCCTCTGGAACACCAAGTGATGAATCTACATTTGATTGACCTCCAACTTGAAGTTGGGACAAACTTAATTTTCTTGCAAAAGAGGATAGTGAGTCATCAGCAGATGCATGATCTATCATTGTTAAAATTAGTGAAAGTGTTCCATTACCATTTGAAACAAGCTCAAATAATCTTGCTTGTTCAGGAAAATCAAGTAATCCAGACGTCTGAATTTCAAAAAATCCATGTTCATCCTCTGTTGTAGGTTCATAATAATCTATTCGATTTTTATGCCCATGACCAACAATAAGCCCTAAAATATTATTATGTTTTTTTAATAACTCTCTATATTCTGCTTTAGATATTTCGGAGTTATCATCTAAATCATATGATGGATGATGTTGAACAATAAAAACAGCTATATCATCATTTTCAAGTTCTTGTAATTTGTTTGCTAACCAATTAAATTGAACTCTATCTAAAAAACCAGCCTCATTTTGTTTCCATTTATTTAAAACTCCATCCACTAAAAAATTAACTCTTGATGCAGATGTATCAAGAGTAATAATCTCAATAGGAAGTTGTGATAATGGCTTTATAGAGTAATATGCTTTTTCGGAACTCTCATTAACAATTTGATATCCTTTTGTATCAGCAATATAATTTAAAAATTGAGCATGTGTTTGAAATGGTTTTCTTTTTGAATCTGATGGTACTTTTGGTGTAGGGCAATTTTCAGTATCCCCCTCCTCAATAAACATTGCTGCTGCTTTATCATTTTTTATAATCTTTTTAAATGCACAATATGGTTCAGCATATTGTGTTTTTCCATCTTGAGTTCCAGTATATACAGGAGTTCCAATTGATATTGTTGGAATTGTATCACCCTGAAAAGCCTCTGATGTCTCATCATCAATATAAAAAATACCACTAAACATAATATCATGATTTCCAATTGCTCCAAACCATGGTAAATCATAAGGAACTCCTTTTGAAATAAATGGGTCTGTAAAATCATTTCCAGAACCTTTTACAGGATCAGAAACCTCTCCTGAATCTATTCTTACTTCACCACCATTAAGAACACTATTAAACCAATCTTGCTCAATTGCCTCTGCATTATCTATTGTATCACCTGTTACAAGTAGAAAATCCTGTTTTGCTTTTGAGTGAAAATAGGAGAGTGTTTGAATCATTGCATCTGTAATATGAGCTACATAAATACTGTGTGGTCTATATGCACTTGAGGATATTGCTAACCCATAAACAGAGCGAATTGGTGCCTCTACATCTGTAAAATGGATATCTGTTATTTGAGAAAACATAAGAATACTTTTTCTTGATGAATCAGATGGTTTTTGATACTCATCTCCAACCATGTTTTTTATTAAAAGGTGAGATTCACCACTTTTTTTATCAAGAATACCATATCCATTCTCTTCAAAAAGTGGTATATCGCTTGCTATTAGTAGTTTATTTCTTGTATATTCTCTTGGTTTAAGAGTTTCTACAAGTGTTGTTTTAGGTGTTTCTGATATATTATAATAGATTGCCTCTCTATTAAAGTTATCCTTTTCTGAATCACATGAAAACAACAGAAAAAATAGTAGGAAAAAAAGAACAATTTTTTTCATAAAAACCCCTCAAAAATCTGTAGTTTTATTATTACTAAATTGTAATTTTTTTGCAACAATAATTTCTCATTAATAGTAATTGACTTAAAATATAAAAAATTGTAAGCTTTTAGCTAAAAATCTCTACTTTAAAAAATAGAGATTATCTCTATTTGAGTTTACTAAAAAATAAGATATTATATTTTTTATTTAAAAGTTTTTATTTTTCTCTTTTAAATTAAAAAAAACTATCTAAAATCTTTAATATTTGGAGGATTAATGAAAATTTTATTAATGCTATTTTTTATTGCAATTTTATCACAATCTTGCACAACTAAGATTGATAAAAAAGTTGAACAAAAGGGGGCATTTGTGTATCCAGAGAGTAAAAAAGAGATGGTAAGTGATACTTATCATGGAGTTATTGTTGAAGACCCATACAGATGGCTTGAAAATCCAGAAGGGAAAGATACTATTGATTGGGTTTCAAAACAGAATGAGTTAACTGAGAGTTTTTTAAAAAATGGAGAGATTAGAGACTCCTTAAAAGAGGAGTATAAAAAATTTATTAATTATGAAAAATACTCAACTCCAGCAAAAAAAGGGGGAAAATATTTTTTTCATAAGAATAGTGGTTTGCAAAATCAGGCAGTTTTATATACTCAATCAGAAAATGGTGAGTTAAAAACCGTATTGGATCCAAATGAGCTTAGTAAAGAGGGAACAGTTGCTCTTGCTGAGGTTAATATCACAAAAGATGGAACAATTATGGCTTATGGTCTCTCTGAAAATGGAAGTGATTGGAGAACATATAAAATTAAAAATGTTGAAACGGGAGTTGACCATCCAGAGATTTTTACAGATATGAGATGGCCCTCAATAAGTTGGCTTAATGATAACTCTGGATTTTACTATAGTAAATATCCATCCACAAAAGAGACTTTTAATAATAAAGTATATTTTCATAAAATGGGAACATCTCCCTCTGAAGATATACTTATTTATGAAGATAAAGAGTATAAAGAGAGAGCATTTGCACCATATGTAACAGATGATAATAATTATCTAACTCTTACAGTTTGGGAAGGAACAAATCCAAAAACAAGATTTTACTATAAAAATCTAAAAACTAACTCTGATTTTGTAAAACTATTTGATGAGTTAGATGCAAGATATGAGTTTTTAGGAAATAAAGACTCTATTTTCTACTTTTTTACAGATAAAAAGGCTCCTAAAGGAAAAATCATATCAATTGATATTGAGAATCCAACATCCATTATTGATGTTGTGAAAGAGAGAGAGGAGAGTGTATCACTTTTCACAATGGGAGATAGTGATTTTTTTATTACCTATATGAAGGATGCAAGTGATACTCTTCTTAGATTTAATCTAAGAGGGGAGGAGTTGTCAAAAGTAGAGTTACCAACTTTGGGTAGTATTGGAGAATTACAATTTACAAATGAAAAAAGAGAGCTTTTTGTTCAATTTAGCTCTTTTTTATATCCTCCAACGGTTTTTAGATATGATTTTGAAAAAAATAAACTCACTCCTCATTTCACTCCAAACTACTCTTTTGATCCACAAAGATATGAGAGTAAGCAGATTTTTTATACATCAAAAGATGGAACAAAAGTTCCCCTTTTTATTGTTCACAAAAAAGGAATAGAACTTAATGGAGATAATCCAACACTTCTTTATGGTTATGGTGGTTTTGGTGTTAATATGACTCCATACTTCTCAACATCAAGACTTGTATGGCTTGAAAATGGTGGTATTTATGCTCTTGCTATTCTTAGAGGTGGTGGTGAATATGGAGAGCAGTGGCATCAAGATGGAATGTTAGGAAAAAAACAGAATGTTTTTGATGATTTTATTGCAGCTGGAGAGTGGTTAATTGAAAATAAATATACTTCATCCTCTAAACTTGCAATTATGGGTGGAAGTAATGGTGGACTTCTTGTTGCAGCTGTTATGACACAAAGACCAGAGCTTTTTGGTGCTGTTATTTGTGAAGTTCCATTAACAGATATGCTTCGATATCATAAATTTACAGTTGGACACTACTGGATTCCTGAATATGGTAATGCAGAGAGATCAAAAGAGGAGTTTGATGTTTTATATAAATATTCACCTCTTCATAATGTAAAAAAAGGAGTTACATATCCACCATCATTAATAATGAGTGCTGATACAGATGATAGAGTTGTTCCACTCCATGCAAAAAAATTTGCTGCAGCAGTTCAAGATGCTGACTCTGGGAAAAATCCAATTTTCTTAAGAATTGAAACAAAAGCTGGTCATGGTCATGGAAAACCAATATCAAAAATTATTGATGAGGTTGCAGATATATACACATTCCTATTTAAAATCTTTAATATCAAATAGCAAGCAAAAACAAAATAGATAACTAAATAGAGTTTTTTACAAAAAACAAAATAAAGATTTTATAAAAAACAAAA
>DYRY01000003.1:34182-51506 GCA_020718465.1 Anaeromyxobacter dehalogenans
AAAAAACAAAATAAAGATTTTATAAAAAACAAAAATTGATATGAATTTCAATTTTAGAATTGCTATTATCTTGAACTATAAAAGATTTTATGATAAAAGTAGTGTGGTTTCGTGGAGTGATATTTATGATTAATCTTTTATTAAGTTTTTTATCTTTTACTGCTCTTTTTCTTATATTCAAAATCCCTTTTGATTTTTCTATATGGGCATCAACATTTCCTTCAATAGTTGCATTTATGGCAACATATATTCTACTTGCAAGAAAAATTTTCAAAAGATTTGAAGCAGTTATCTATACAGCTCAAGCAGAGCTTCAAAGACAGGCAACATTAAAAAATCCAGTTCTTCGAACTCTTGAGGGAGCAATAAATATTTTAAAAAGTGCCTACCCTTTAGGAAGATGGCAATTTTTTATTAAAGGTCAAATTGATGCTCAAATAGGTGTTATATACTACACAAATGATAAAGTAAAAGAGGCTTTTCCATATTTAAAAAACTCGTTTTTACGCCACTGGGTTGCAAGAGGAATGCTTGCAAGTTACTACTATCGACAAAAACAGTATGATGAGATGAAAACTGCTTTTACAGAGGCAATTAAAGGAAATAAAAAAGTTCCAATGTTATATAATGTTTATGCTTGGTGTTTATCAAATATGAAAGATAATGAGAAGGCTAAAGAGGTTTTATCTCAAGGTTTAAAAGTTTTACCAGATAATCAAAATCTTCAAAAATCACTAATTGCACTTCAGAATGATAAAGAGATAAAACTTAAAGTTTATGGAGATGAGTGGTATCAATTTCGGTTAGAAAAACACCCTAATGAGCTATTGGCTCAAAAACCTATGTTAAAACAGGGTAAAAAACAGCACATTCAACGTCGATAATTATTTGAAATATTAATCTAATCTATAACAGTAGGAAAATATATATTAAATGTTGTGCCAACATTGATTTTTGTTGCTATATCAATAAAACCATAATTCTGTTTTACAATTCCATAAACAGTTGCAAGTCCTAAACCAGTTCCTTTACCAACCTCTTTTGTAAAAATTTTATAATCTCTTGTTATTGTGATTTTTCCAGTTTTATTACCAATTGCATCTTTTGCATTAATAGATAGATTTGCTAAAATTTGATCTAGTTGTGATGGATCTATTTTTATATTTTTTATTTTGTTGTTTGGAATCCAAAATAGCTCTATATGTTCACCTATTAATCGTTTAAGCATATTTAACATTGATTCTATTGATCTATTTATATCCAATATTTTAGGTTCATTTTTATGTTTTCTTGCAAAAGCAAGAAGTTGTTGAGTTAAATCAACTGAACGTTGTGTTGCTTTTTTTATCTCTAAAATATTATTTAAAACTTCTGGAATTGATATATATGGAGTTGTAAAAAACGTATAAACCTCTCTTTCAGTTGTTTTTGTTATACTTGGAACTAATGTAGCCTCTCCTGATTTTAAGGAATTAAGAACAATACTCCAATCATCAGAGTAGTTTTTATTAAATTTTATGGAGAGTTTTTTTCAATAATTTTAATAATATCAGAACTCATTCCAATAAACTCATCAGCTTCAGATAAAAACTCAATTGGAGGAAAATTTGTTTCAAAATATAAATTAAGAGAGTTTGATTTTTTTTTAAGCCAACCAATCTCTTGTTCTGTTAGTATTGATTCAGATGAAAGCAAAGGATGTGAGAATATAAAAAAATATAAAAATATTAACAATATCAACATTATTTTAGTTAGTTTTTGGATTGAAATAGATTTTAAAGAGTCTTTAAAATTAATATTTTTTTCTATCATGTCTTTAAATATAACATATTTAATTAAAAATAACATATATCTCTAAATAAATCAATTTTAAATAAACTATTTTTTTAAAGATATATAGGTTTTATGAATAATAGATTATCAATATATAAAAAATATGTAGAAAAATTGGATAAAAAAAGCTATAACTATTAATTATTGATTTAGTAGGAGTAGTTATGAACCCTTTTTTTTATGATTTTTTAAATATTTTTTTTAAAATATCTCTATCTCTTTCAATGGTTTTACAAGTTTCATCTTGTGCTAACACAAATAATACAATTAAAGATAACAAATCTACACTCAACAAAAAAGAGAATTCAGAAAAAAAAAGTAATTTAGATATAAATAAAAGTGATATAAAAACAGATAACTCTGTTGAAAATAAAAAAGAGCTAAAAACTACTAAACTTTCAGAAGAAGAGAAAAAAATTGCCAATTTATCAAACAAAATTACAACTGATTTAAACTTTGATGATTTATCTGATATTGAAAAAGCTATTTATAATGGAGATTTTAAAACTTTTTTATCTTTAGTTAATGAAAAAAATAAAAAATCAGATTTGGTTTTAGATGAAAAAAATAAAGAGAGTTCAAAATTAAAAAAAGATTTTAATATTAGTCCAATATTTTCAATACTTATACCAATAAATATTGACTTGAAAGATATAAATGATTTTATGAGTTTTGAAGATGAAAATAGTGATAACTCTAATGAATCAAATGATGAAGATTATCATCAAAACTACAATCTTTTAAACCATCTTTCAAACTACTCTATATCTCAAGAGAATCTACTTTCTAATGAAGAATATCTATCATATCTTTTAAAAATTAGAGAAGATGTGATGCAAAAATATAAAAATAGATTAAACTTTTTAGATGAATTAAAAAAAACTGCTTTTTTTAATGATTTGAGTAGTGATGATTTAGAGCTGTTTGCACTCCTATCTTATGAGATTGGAGCTTGGGATATTTTTATGTGGTCTATTGAGAATTTTAAATTCTCAAAAGTTTTTTTTGAAAATCACACTTCAATAATAATTGAAGCTTTGAAAGAGGGAAATATAAAATATCTAAATTTTTTAAAAAAAGAGGGAGTTGATTTTTTAAATGAAAAAATATATGGAATGACTCCACTTATTTATTGGATAAACAATCTTTCAAAAAACTACTTTACAACAGAGTTAGAGCAACTCAATAGTAGTATTGAAGAGGTAATACTAACAATCTCTGATATGAAAAAAGAGATTAATTATATTAAAAATGATACACATTATGAACATGTTCTCTCACACTTTGATAGAAAAATAGATGATATTCAAAGGAAAATAGACTCTATTGACCAAAAAATCTCTGAAGGAAACTTAACTGAAAAACAAGAGGATAATTTATACAAGGAGATTGATAAGTTAGATCAAAAAATCTATAAAATTGAGGATGAAAGGGAGTTGGAGTTATCAAAAATTAGTGAGACAACAAGTTTTTATGATTATGAAGATAATGAAGTTTTTCTTAATCAAAATTGGAAAGAGACTCTCATTTTTCTTTTAAAAGAGGGGGAAAATCCACTTAAAATTGATATATATGGTAAAAATTTTTATGATTATGCTGATGGGATGGGTTATTTTTTTATCTCTTGTGAAGTAAGAGATTTTATTTATAGTTTTAAAGAGAACAAAAGATAAAAGAAAAATATATAAAAATGAAAATGATTTTCACTTTTATCTTGACATTTATGAATAGATATTATATATATAAAATATGGGAGATGAGAGATCATCAAAATTGATTTGATACAAAACAGAACCAAAAGTAGTACCCAAAAGCCAGCCATTGTTTTCCAAATAAAAGGGAGCATTTGCTCCCTTTTATCTTTTATATTAAAAATATTATCTCTATCATTTTTTAATTAGTGATAAATATATGTATAAAAAATATCACTTGACTTTTAAGTTTCATTTTGTATAAAATCGCTTTGTCGGGATGTGGCGCAGTTTGGTTTAGCGTACACGCTTGGGGTGCGTGAGGTCGCTGGTTCGAATCCAGTTATCCCGATATTGAAAAGGGAGCAAATTGCTCCCTTTTTTTTACATGAGATTTAAAAATTCTGAAAAATTTAAATTTTTTTAATATTCAGTTTTTCTTGTTATAAAAAGATAAATAGAGTATTTTTATTTTTTCTTTTTCTTTTTAGATTTTTCTTCAGCCTCTTCTTGCTCTTTTTTCTCTTTCTCTGCCTGTTCAATCATCATCATCTCATTTTTATCTTCAGCAAGACGAACATCTCTATGTTCATAGAAATAACTATCTTTAGTTCCTGGTTTAAGTTTCCAGTTACATTCACAAACCTCTAATTTATAAGGAAAATATCCAGGTTTTTTAAATTCAAAAATGAGTCTATTTTTGGTATCTGCATTACCAATTTTTATTCCTTTTCCCTGTTTTTGAAGTTCACCATTAAGATAAATTTCTGAATCTTTAGGCTCAACTTCAATACTTAAATCACCATAACTTGCTTTTTCTTGTTGATGTTTTACCTGCTTTAACTCATTTTTATATGTTTGCAGATGAGATTTGTAATCTTGATTCTGCTTGTATAATTTGAATAAAAATCCAATTAATATAAGTATAATAGCAAACATAAAAAAATATACAATTTTACCAACTCCCCCCCCCTTTTTTGGTGGTGTTGAATCAAAATCATCAACAATTGGTTGATTATTCGTAGAATCTGTTGAGTTACCTCCAGCTAGATTGACTCTGTTTTTTTTGTTTTTGTTCTCTTCACTCATTATGCCTCCAAATAAAACATGTAGTTTTATCAGATTTTATAATTTTTTGTCAAACTCTATTTAAAAAATAAAAAAAATAAAAAACTCTTGACAAAATAGAATTTAATTCTATTATTATAGAACACTATTCTATCGAATGTAATTCTATAGAATAATTTCTAGGAGACTTTATTATGAAAGATGAGATTATTAAAGCTGCAAAAGAGTTTTTTTTAGAAAAAGGTATAAAAAAAACAACTATGATTGATATTGTAAAAAAGGCAGGGACATCAATAGGAAACTGTTATTTTTATTTTAAAAATAAAAATGCAATTTTAGCTGAGATTGTAAATTTAGAGATAAATGAGTTTAGAGATAAAATAGAGTATTTTGCAAATTTTTACTCCGATTCAGCAAGAAAAATAGCCTCAATTATCTATCTAGATATGAGAGAACATTTAGATTCTCCAAAATTTAATGATTTTATATATGAAGCAATGCAGGATGAGCATATTCGAAGACATGTAACACTTAAAGTTGTTGAGCTTATTAAATCATTCTCTTTTATTGATAAAGAGTTAACAAATATGGATTCTGAATTGGCAATCATGACATATTTTAACTCATCAAGTTATATAATTCAGGAGTTTTCAAGAGGTTCTATAAAAACTCATAAAAATGAGATTATAAGATTTTTTATTCAGTGGCATTTAAGAGCTTTAGGAATTTTAAAAGATGAAAGCTTTAATATTGCTGAAGAGATTATTAAAGAGTGGGAGGATAAGTATGATAAGTTAGAGATTCACAACAATAAAAACTGGATAAAAGAGAAAAAACATCCAAATCCAGAGTAGATTTAACTTATCACATTTATACAAAAAAGATATTATAATGTTTTTTGTGTTATTTTAAAAAATAGAATTTTTAATCTTTTTTAAATATATTTGTAAATAGTTCTATTTTTTGTTTTTTACTAAAAAAAGTAATTTTTAGTTTTTTATATGTTTTTTACTAAAAAGTTTATTAAATTTAAATATTTTTGAGGAGAGATTTTGAAAAAATTGCTTTCTTTTCTTTTTATTATTTTATCTCTTACAGTATCAGCTAAAGAGATAAATATATCTTTAGTTTTTGATGATGAGTCTCCAATAAACTCTGTTTTAGAGACTCTATTAACAAAAGAGATTGATACTTTTATTAGTAATAATAACTCCATAAAAATTATTAACAAATTATCCCCTTCTAAAGTTAATTCTGAAGAGATTAAAACTATTTTTTCAAAATTGATTAGTGATAAAAATAGTAATATTATTATTACTATGGGAGTTTACTCCTCATTTATTGCAAAAGATTTTGATTTTCAAAATAAAAAGGTGATTATTCCTTTTTTAATTGATGAAAAACTAGAAGAGAATTTAGAAAACATTAATGAAAAAAAAAATAGTAAAGATTTTGAAAAAAATAGCTCAAAATACTCAATATTTATTCCATTCTCTATTGAGAATGAGATAGATTTTATAAAAAGAGTGACTCTTAGTGATAACATCACAATTTTTGCAGAACCACAGATTCTTGAGATAATTCCAATATTTATAAAAACTTTTATTGATAAAAATGGAATTAAAATATCTCAAATAACAAAAGAGAGTTTAGAAAAGCATCTTGATAATCTTAATAAAAAAAATACTCTTGAATTAAAAGAAAATATAGATTCTTTAGAAAAAAAGATTGATTTTGATAAAAATTCAGATAAATTAGAACACTTTCAACAAAAAAAACAAAGTGAAATAGATGAAAAAAATAGTAGTTTTAGTAAAATTAACTACTTTTTCTATTTTTCAGAAAAAAAAGAGTTAAAAGATTTAATAAATCAAATCGCAGAAAAAGAACCATCTTTCTCCTATTTTCCAATAGATTGTGCTGAAAATAGTGATTCAAATATTGTTGGAAGTTTTATAACAGAGAAAACAGTCTCTCAAATATTTAGAAGAGTTTCAATAGTATTAGAGCACATATTATCTGAATTACCAATTCAAAAAGAGACAAAAATATCTCATATTACAGTTGAACCTGTTTTAGATATAGAACAAATTAGAGCTTTTGCTCTTGAACTCTCTTGGGATATTATTGTTAAATCAGAACTATTAAATGAGGAACCAAAAAATATAAAAAAATTATCACTAAAAGAGGCTGTTGAAAGAGCAATATCTTCAAATCTTGATATTTTGCTTTATATGGAGGAGAGCGGACTTAAAGATGAAGCAATAAAAGAGGCAAAATCAAACTATCTCCCAAAAGCAGAGCTATCTGCAACAGCATTATGGATTGATAAAGATAGAGCAGATGCCAGTTTTGGAATGTATAAAGAGAAAAGCCTTTTAACATCTCTTAAAATCACTCAACTTATTTATGCTGAAAAAGCTCTTGCAAATATTGATATTCAATCTAAACTAAAAGATGTTGACTCTGCAAAAACTCAACAGATAAGAGAGGATTTAGCAATTGAGACTGCTCAATTCTATTTAAACTTTATTAGAGCATCTGTTTATGAGAAAATTCTACGTCAAAATATAAAATTAACATATAAAAATCTTGAAACTGCTAAACTAAGAGAGCAATTAGGTGCCTCTGGTCCTGATGAGATTTATAGATGGGAGAGCCAATTAGCTAGTGATAAAAAAGATATACTTAAAGCTCTTGGACAAAAAAAACATGCACAAACAGCTCTAAATCGACTTATGAATCAACCTCTTGAAAACAAAATATTTACTGTTGAGACTAATTTGGATGATGACTCTCTTTTAACAAATTTTTTAGATATTAATAGTTATCTTCATCCATCAAAATTTAAAACTCTGAAAAACTTTATGGTAAAAAAAGGGCTTGAAAAATCATCTGAATTAAAACAGATTGAGCTTGGAATTGAGGCTCAAAAAAGATATCTGAAATCAGTTAAAAGTAGTTATTGGTCTCCTATTGTTGCTCTTCAGGGAAATATATCTCATCGTTTGTGGAGTAACCAAGAGACAAACTCAATTGATGTTCCTGCTGGTTTTGAAAATATTGTTAGTGGACTTATTCCTAAAACAGATAAAACAGAGTGGAGTATTGCACTTAATGTTTCCCTAGATATTTTTGATCAAGGTAAAAAGTGGATAGAAGATGATAAAACATCAAAAGAGATAAAAAAACTCTATCTTCAACAACAATCAATTCAGGAGAAAATTGAGCAAAGGGTAAGATATACAATGGATAAAACAGCTGTATCATATCCTACTATAAAACTATCTGAAGATGTTTATAAAACTGCTCAAAAAAGTCTAAATTTAATTACAGATGCCTACTCAAAGGGTTTTACATCAATATCAGAGTTACTAGATATACAAAATAAAACAAAAATAGCTCAAGAGATTGCAGAAAATGCAAAATATGATTTTCTTTTAGATTTAATAGAGCTTCAGAGAGCTATTGGAAGAACACTTTTTATTGTTGATGAAAAAGGAAAAAAATCTTGGCAAAATGAGTTAGAAACCTACTTTAAAGAGTTAAATTAAGGGGAACAATATGAAAAAAATAGCTATTTTATTGCTACTTTTACCACTTTTTACATCTTGTAAAAAGGAGGAGATTCAAACTTTTGAAAAAAAAACAAGAGCTGTTAAATATATAACAGTTCAAAAAAATAGTAGTGAAAAAAAACGAATATTCTCTGGAATGGCAATGCCTCAAGATCAAGCAAAAATAAGTTTTAAAGTTCCAGGAACAATAAAAAAAATCTATGTTAAAATTGGAGATAAAGTTGTTAAAAATCAGACTCTTGCAGAGCTTGATTCTCAAATTTACCAACTTCAACTTCAAGAGACTATTGCAGCTCAAAATAATATTGAGGCACAAGCAAAACATGCAGAATCAGCATATAAAAGAGTTTTAGCTTTATATGAAAATCAACATGCTTCAAAAAATGACCTTGAAACAGCAAGAACAGCTTTTGAGATGAGTAGAGCTGGAATAAAAACAGTTCAAAGTAAAATCCAACAGGCTCAACTTCAAATTGAGTATGCAAAAATTAAGACTCCTGAAAATGGGGAGGTTGCTTATGTTATTGGTAAAGAGAATGAGAATACAGCCCCTGGATATCCAGTTGTTGTTATAAATTATGGCTCAAAAATTGAATTAGAGATTGGTGTTCCAGAGTCTTTAATAAATTTAGTAGAGATGAATCATGAAGTTGATATTCAATTTGATTCATTTGCTGAAAAAATATTTAAAGGTAAAATAACTAAAATAGGTATCTCACCACAACTAAATGCCCCAACTTTTCCCGTTACTGTTGAGTTATTAGATGAAAACTCCTCTATAAAAACAGGAATGATTGCAAAAGTTACTCTAGATTTTACAACTAAACTTATGGAAGATTCAAATATATTAATACCATCTACTGCTGTTCAAAAGGATGATTCTGGAAAATTTGTTTATGTTGTAAAAAAAAGTGGTGAAACTATTGGAGTTGTTGAAAAAAGAGTGGTTACTACTAAAAAATTAACATCAAAAGGTTTTGAAATTGAGTCTGGAGTTAATGAGGGAGATTTGGTTATAACTGCTGGAGTTTCAAAAATTCGTCCAAAACAAGAGGTTTTACTTATAGAACAGTTTCACTCTAAATTGGAGGATTAATGATTACAACATGGGCATTAAAAAACAGTAGGGTAACCATTGTTGCCCTCATTTTGATAGTTTTAGGAGGTGTTTTAGTTTTTAACTCAATTCCTCAAGCAGAAGACCCTGGTTTTACAATTAGAACATCAATGGTTATGACTTTTTTCCCTGGAGCCTCTCCTGAAAGAGTTGAGAAACTTGTTACTGATAAGTTAGAGAAGGCTATTCAGGAGATTCCAGAGCTTGATTATATAACAAGTGAAACTAAAACAGGAGTCTCTACTATTTTTGTAAATGTTAAAGAGAGCTATAAAGATTTAAGACCAATATGGGATAAATTAAGAAGAAAAATAGATCAAGCAAAAAGAGAGTTACCTACAAATATATATGGACCATTTATTAATGATGAGTTTGGTGATGTTTTTGGAACTTTAATATCAATCACAGGAGATGACTACTCATACCATGATATGAAAAAAACTGCCGATAATATTAGAGATGAGCTTTTAAGAATCCCAGAAGTGGCAAAAGTTGAGATAACAGGGGCTCAACAAGAGAGAGTTTTTATTGAGTTTAAAAATGCAAAGTTAGCACAACTTGGAGTTCCACCACTCTATATAAAACAGCTTCTGGATTCACAAAATGTTATTATTCCTGGTGGTTCTATTATTGTTGATGGTAAAGAGAGACTTATTTTAGAACCAACTGGAAATCTTGAATCTCTTGAAGAGCTTGAAAATATGATTGTTAGATTACCAAATAGAGAAAATGTATACTATCTTAAAGATTTGGTAACAGTAAAAAGAGGTTATGTTGATCCACCTACAACTAAAACTTATGTTTCAAGGGAAAAAGCCATTGTATTATCAATATCTATGAGAGATAATGGAAATATAATAGCTCTTGGTGAAAAACTTAAAAAAAGAGTTGCAGAGCTTCAACAAGAGCAACCTTATGGTTTAGATATCAATTTTTTCTATATGCAATCAGATGTAGTCTCTAAAAGTGTTAATGATTTTTTAGTAAATTTAGTTCAAAGTATTATAATTGTAATTCTTGTTATGTTAATATCTCTTGGATTAAGAACGGGAGTTATGGTTGCTTCTATGATTCCTATAGTTGTGATAATGGCATTTTTATTAATGCATTTTTTCAATATTGGTATAGATAGAGTATCTCTTGGAGCTTTATTAATTGCTCTTGGAATGCTTGTAGATAACTCAATTGTTGTTTCAGAATCAATTATGATGAGTGTAAAATCGGGTAAATCACCATTCGATTCTGCTATATCATCATCAAAAGAGTTAGCAAAACCACTTTTAATATCCTCACTAATAACATCTGTCGCTTTTTTACCAATTTTTCTTGCAGAGTCATCTGTTGGAGAGTATACAGCTCCTTTATTTAAAGTTGTTGCAATCACACTATTAAGCTCTTGGCTACTATCTTTAACAATCATTCCACTTCTATCTGTTAAGTTTTTAAAAGTAAAAAACACAACCTCTATGGAGGATAGTTATACTGGAGTGATATATAGATTCTATAGAAAAATATTAACTACAATTTTAAAAACAAAAATACTCTCTGTTATTATTATTATCTCTATGTTTTCAGGAGCTATATATGCTTTTAAATGGGTTCCAAAAGCCTTCTTTCCACCTTCAGATAGAGAGATTTTAACAATAGATTTTACAATGCCACCTTCAACTCCAATTGAGAGAACAGAGGAGATTATCAAAAATATAGAAAGTTTTATTGATAAAGAGTTAAAAATTAATAAAACAAGAGAGAAGGGTGTTCTGAAGTGGGCCTCTTTTATTGGTGAAAGCTCTCCTAGATATGTTATTACACACTTACCAAAACCACCATCAGAAGATATTGCATTTATGTTAATTGAAGCTACATCTGTTTATGAACTTCCAATATTAAAAGAGAAGATAGAGGAGTATTGTGATAAAGAGTTTCCAGAGATTATTGCTAATATAAAACCTATTCCAAATGGAATGCCTCTTGATTATCCTATTGAGATAAGGGTATCGGGAACAGATATGAAAAAAATCTATAATATGGTAAAAGCACTTAAAGATAAATTAGAGTCTGAAAAAGGGGTTTTATTTGTAACTGATAATTGGGGGGTTCAATCTAAAAAACTTAAAATAAAAATTGATCAAGAGAGAGCCTATCGTGCAGGTATAACAAGTCAAGATGTATCAATCTCTCTATTAACTGCATTAAGTGGTTTTGAGGTTGGACAATATCGAGAGGATGAAAATGTTATCCCAATAACATTACGATTAGAGCATGGAGATAGAGATAGTATAGAGTATTTAGAAAATATAGAGATTCACTCAATTAGTAGTCGAAATTCAACTCTTCTAAAACAAATTGCATCAATAGAGACTCAATTTCAACCATCAAAAATAGTTAGAAGAGATAGATATAGAACTATCACAGTTCAAGCAGGGCTATTTTCTGGAGTTAGAGCAGACTCTATTAATAAAAGTATAAAACCTTGGTTAAATAAAAATGAGGATACTATTTGTGGAAGAGGTTGTAAAACAGAGTTAGGTGGAGAGGCATATGAGTCTGAAAAATCTAATAAATCTATTGGTGATAAAATGCCAATAACAGGATTAATTATTATATTACTTCTTGTAATTCAATTTAATTCAATTAGAAAGCCAATAATTTTACTACTAACAGTTCCTTTAGGATTTATAGGAGTTGTGATTGGTTTACTTGTTGCAAATTCATATTTTGGATTTATGACACTTTTAGCAGTTGTTTCACTTTCAGGAATTGTTATAAACAATGCAAATGTATTAATGGATAGAATAAGAATTGAGATTGAGGAGTATGGTTTAACTCCATCTCAAGCAGTTATAGAGGCATCTCAAAAACGACTTAGACCAATTATGTTAACAACATTAACAACTGTTGGTGGTTTAATTCCTCTTTGGTTGGGCGGTGGTCCTCTTTGGGAACCAATGGCAATTGCTCTTATTTTTGGATTAATGTTTGCAACAATGTTAACAACACTTGTTATTCCTCTTCTTTACTCTATTTTCCATAGAATCTCTTTTCGTAATATACCACAAAATCAAAAGTAAAAATAAAAGATAACTTAATCAAATCTAAAGATAGTATTATTTTATTTTAGATGTTTTACTTTATGAGTTTTATACAACTGATCTTACGCAAAAAATTGAAAATTGGTATTATCTATTTTTTATAGGGGTGGTAAAGATGAATTTAAACTAAGCTTTAACTCCATTTTTACCATTTCGTTTAACATAATACATGTTTTCATCTGCTTTACTTATAACATCTATAACAGTTTTACCATCATCTGGAAATGTCCCTATTCCAAAGCTTGCTGTTAAATGAAATGTTGTTGTTGAGTCTGTAGCTCGAAAAACATGCTCCTCAATTAGATGTTTTAAACGATAAGAAACTACAAAAGCCTGCTCTTTTGTAGTTTTTTTCAGCAAAACAACAAACTCATCCCCACCATAACGTGTTACACAATCATATTGTCTTAAATCTCTTCTTAATATTTGACTCACATCAATTATCACTTTAGTTCCTGTTAAGTGACCATAAGTATCATTAATCTCTTTAAAATAATCTAAATCAATAAATACCACAGAGAATGGAGTTTGATATCTTAATGATATATCCTCCTCCTGTTTTAAAATATTTAAAAACTCTTTGTAATTATATAACCCAGTTAGATAATCCTGTTTGTTAATCTCAAGAATTCGATGATGCTCTAAGGCATTCCAAAGAGCTATAGCAAAAAAATCAATATAAATTTTCTCAATAGAGTTTATATTTTGAGATATTTTAGAGTCATAAAAGGATAAAATTACCCCAAATATCGCATTTTTAGAAAAAATTTCTGTTTTTTCAATATAAAAATTGTCACGTTTAAGAGAGTTTAATGTTAAAATCTCATTGATACTATTTTTAGATGAATCTATTTTTAAATACTCATTATTATCATTTAAATAATTACTTTTTAAAAGCTCATCATTATTATCTTTTAAGGAATTTGTTTTAAAAAAAATATTGTCATTATTATTACTACTAATATCTTTATTTTCTGTAATATTTATATCTATTAAACTATTGTTTAAGATTAAATCAGATTTGTTTATAAACATAATTGGGTTTGTTACATCTGAATTAAACTCTTTAAATAACTCCTCTTTTTTTAAATCTAAATCTGGAAAAGATTTTAAAATATACTCTTTTATAGAGTTATTAGTATCATTATTATTTTTTTTTAAAAGTAGATTTGATACAATATCTTCAGGTATAAACTCTCTAACATAAAAATCACTTTTATTTAAATATAATCTATGAAGGAGTAGTGATTTCTCTTTATCAATAATAAGAATCAATGCACACTTAATTCCATAATATTTTTTTAAAAAATTTGCATTAATTTTTACTAAATCCTCAATGTTTAGTGTTGACAACAGCTTCTTTGATTCAGAGAAAATTATCTCATCTGTTATAAAACTACTATTCAAATCACTCATATATAAGCCAACTATTTATTATTTAAGAAAATAGAGATATTTTATTAAATAAATCTGCTAATAAACAACAGAGCTTTAATTTTTATAAAAAATTCAAAAAAACATAAAACTTTATTAAATAAAACAGAAATAAAATTTTGTTAATTAAATAGTAAAAATAACCCTATTTCTACCCTCTTTTTTTGCTTTATAGAGTTTTTGATCTGTTTTTTCTAAAAGTTCTGAAACAGATTCCACTTCAGAGAAATAGGATACACCTATACTTATTGTACAATTAATTTCAATTTCTCCCCTTTTAAAAAGAGTTGATTCAACTTTTTTTAAAATTCTCTGAAATATAGCCTCAAGATGTTCAGGAAAAACTCTCTCCATCACTATCAAAAACTCCTCTCCACCATAACGAATAATTGCATCACCACCACGTAACATTCCTTTTATAAGAGATGTTAACTCTTTTAGAATAAAATCACCCATTGGATGACCATAAGTATCATTGACTTTTTTAAAAAAATCTATATCAATAAAAGCAATAACAAAATTATCATTTTTTCCAAACCAGAAATACTCATCAAATGAGTCTTCAAGCCATTTTCGATTTTTAGCACCAGTTAAACCATCAATATAAATCTCCTCTGTTGCCTTATTGAGCTTTTTCTCTAAAAACTCAATTCTCTGTTGAGCCTCTTTTAATGAATCGGCTATTCTGTTAGAAAACTCAAATATTCCACCCTGTAAATTATCCATTGCTGTTAAAAGCTCTTTTTTTAATAATTTTAAATCTTCAATAGATTTACTATTAGTTAGAGAATTTTTTAAAGCACTTAATTTGTTTTGATACTCCTCTCCATGAAAAGGTATTTTTAAAAGTGTTTCAATAGTATCTGTTGCAATCTCAGAAAGTGCTCTATTTTTCTCTTTAAGTTGCTCTAAACCTGTTAAATATTTCTCAAATCCCTTTATATAGTCAAATAGAGCCTCCTCTAATTTTTTTTGTAGCTCAATTTCTAGAGTCTCTTTTTTTGAATATTCAATGCTAAATTGATTGTTATTTAATGATTTTAATAGCTCTTGAGCTATTTTTTGAAGATAATCATAGTTTTTTTTATCAAAATAGAAAAAAGAGATTTTTTTCCAAATTGATAGTATAAGTGATAGATTATATTCAATAATAGTATTATAATTACTATGTTTATCTGAAAACTTATTTTCACTTTTTTCTTCAGAATTACTCTTACTATTTAAAATCTCATCTTGAGATATTTTTTTTTGTTTATCTATATAAAAGATAACTTTTTTTTGAAGTTCACTACTTCTTATTAAAATTTCACGATACTCATCAAAACTCTTACTTTTTTTTAGTTCGATTGCTAAAGATTTTATCTCATCTTTTATAAAGTTATCTGAAGTGTATGTTTTATGGAGTATGTCCAGAAAAAGGATTGATATTGTGTGAATAATTTTAATAATTGGCTGTTCCAAATTATTACCATAAAATCATTAATTTATCTTTTAGTAAATTTAAAAAGATATATCAGTTGTTGTTGTTGAATCAATAACAATAGTTTTACATTTTGAAGTGAGTTTTACTCCACTTTCATTATAAATTTCAAGTAACATTCTATAATCACCATCATATAAATCTTTTACTCTTGCTGTTATAGTTGGATCTGTTGGAGATACTTTATAAGATGTTATATATAAAGGATCTTCAAATAACTCTTCTGATTTATTGGCATCCGTTAACTCATCACAAGCAACATTTGAGCCATTTTTATCTTTTGTTTGAATTAGATAAAATACAACTCTATCTTGCCCTGAAATAGGTGGAGTAACAACTTTAGCAACATTTAAATCTCCATTAAAAAGTAAAAGCTCTCTGTTTTGAGATGAGGAGTACTCTTCACAAGAGAATAGTAATGGTATAATAAAAAATATTAATAAAAAATATCTCATAATAAAGCCTCCGAAATTATGGAAGAATGATTGTAAAAGATAGATTACGTTTTGTTGCTTCACTATCTTCTGGAGAAAGAAGAAAATATGCTCCAACCCCACCACCTATAACACCAACAACAATTGTCCAAAACCACCATTTTGCAAAAATAGAGTCAGAAGAGGAGTTTGTTGAATTATTTGTATCTTTCTCTTTTGAACTCTCCTTTTGGGCAGAAAGTGATAGTATTACTGGACTCTCTGGATTTGGATATGAACCAATTAAATTTCCTTGAAAATCAGTTACACCAATATAATACTCTATAATAAATCCACCTGTTTTAGGTGCATTTTGTGGCATAGGTAAAATTCCCTCAAATGTATCACCTGTAAGAGGAGTTAAGTCTGATTTTAGAAATTTAGAGTATCCAAGCATTCTATAGTAAATTTTTGCATCTCTTGATTCATTCACATTTGATATAATTGAACTAATAACAAATCGATCATTATATGCAGCCTCTGTGATTGGAGTAAACATAACTTGAGGAGGATCTAATTGTATAGAAAGGGAGTCTATAAATTTTTTCTTAACATCTTTAAAAAAATCTACAATTTTGGGTGATTCATATTGATCAATCTCAAAATTATTATCTTGAAGTAAAACTTTTAAGAAGGCATTTTTAGCCTCTGTTTCTCTATTAAGTGTTATAAATATTTTGGCACGAAGTAGATATATTTCTTGAAGAGTATCCTCACTATTCTCTACTTTATTAAGTGCATCATCTAATTTTTTTAGGGCATCATCAAACTGAACCATATCAAAAAATATCTGTGCCTCATCATAATATTGATTTGAAAAAATAAAAATTGGTTGAAAAAAAGAGAGTATAACTACCAATATAAAAAATGCTCTCACATATCCTCCTTTAGAAACACATTAATAATTCTATCAAATATCTAAAACTAAATCAAATAAATAAGGTAATTCTTTTTTAAAATGATTCAAAATTGGGATTGCAATCTCTCTCATTTGTGGATGAGCAGTTTTAACGGCTCTAAGTTTAAAAAAATTTCTCCAACTACGAATATTCATTGTTGTTACAATCTCTGTTTTTAATGAATTTGGTAAAATTGCTCTTGCCTCTTGTGGTGTTGCCCCTAATTCAATTAACTTTAAATAGCTACTTTCAATATATTCCATTGTTTTAAGCCATATTTCATATTTTTCAGAATCACTACTCCAGAAATATGGTTTTATGAATGTAAGTTCTCCTCCAAATTTCCCTTTTGAGTAGTTGCAGTATCTTGTGGATTCTTGAGTATAGCTTGCAATTCGATGTCTTACAAGTTCATGAGAGACACCTCTATCGCAAATAATCCTAACTGTGATATAAAAATGCTCAAGAACTGATTCATGACCAAGTGATACTATTTTTTTTATAAAAACTTCAGATGAATCCTCTGTGATTAAATTCTCACTTTTATATGCAGTCCTACCAGCTTTCTCAATAAGTTTATAGGCATACTCTTTGTTGAGAGGAGTCTCTACTTCAAAGTATGGTGAGACAATATTCATAAAAACCTCCAATTAAATATA
>DYRY01000204.1 GCA_020718465.1 Anaeromyxobacter dehalogenans
AAAATATAAAAAAAAACTCTTTTTATCACTTCTTTTAAGTTATGCAAGATATCTAATAAAAACTTTTCTATTTTTTATTAAAAAAATATTTTTGATAATTCTACTACTCTATAATTGCAGTATTATCTATTCTCATTGTGCTATCGGAACCAATAACTCCAAAATGATAATCATAAAATATTGTTGATGTGTAGTATATTGGGATAAAAAAGGATTCTAAAAGTTTAAACTTTGTTTTTGATATTTCAGACTTTGCCTCATTTAAAAAAAATATCAATTCAGTAAAATTTTTATTGCTTTTATATATTTTACCAAACTGAAAAAATAGTTTAAAGGCTTTATATAGATTATATTCGCTAAATCCATATATAAAACTCTCTAAAACAATCTCTGAAAACTTTAATGCTAACTCTTTATTAAAATTTTTTAATTCAATAATAAAAGGTGATATAGATAGATTACTATTTTCAAACCAATCTAAAAAAATCTCTCTACCAATGTAGTTAAAATTTAAAGCTTTATTTAAATCAATGCTTGAGTAGAGATGTATTATTAAATCTATTAATTGATTTGTGATATCTTCCGATATATTATTGATAAATAGAGAGTAGTCAATTTCACTAAACCTATATAAAAGATTAATAGTGATTTTTTTATTAAAATCAATAGTGTTAAATGATTCACTATTTATCTCAAAATATGGTGAAGGATAATCAGATTTTTCAAATTTTATCTCTGAAAAATCTATATTATTAGAGAGGGCATAGGAGAAAACATCTCCCGATTCGATAAATATTTTACTCATTTACAAACTCCCCTTTAATCCAAAATAGTGGAGTTCTCTCCTCAATTATAGAGCATAAATAGAGTAGTTTCTCTTTTGCAAAGTGGTCATCTATTTCTGATTTCACTTTTAGAGTTACAGTAGCTCTTTTTTCAGAGTAATCTAAGTCAGTTGGCTTTCTATAATATGCAGATTCTATATCAGATATCTCATATAATCTACCATCAAACACTATATCAACAAGTTTTAACCCAGAGATATCTTTAAATGATGAAAAATAGCTTTCAAAATCAAATTTTGTTTTTATAGAGCTTTTGGGTAGATATACTCTATCATTAAAAGAGTTGCTTTTTATACTGCTATCTATATTTTTTGAGTCATGATAAAAAATTTCATAGTAGTTGTAGTTTTCATCACTATCAATATTTTTTAAAACAGCTGTTTCTGTTTCTGTTTCTGTATCATTTTTCACACTCTCCGATTCAAACAGAAGTTTAGATTTTGGTTGATGCTCAATTGAGTAAGATAGATAATCAATCCAATCTATTCTTTTTGTTTTGGTTTTTGGGGAATCTTTTTCAAATATTTTTATATTCCATGCTATTTTTGGAAAAACAATATAGCTATCACTATTTTGAAACTCTATCTCAAACTCTATGTTTTTTGGAAGATTTTCGGTTTTATCAATATTAATATTAATATAATAGAGTTTTAAAGAGTAGGGGAGATATGGAGGTTTTAACTCTAATCTATTTTTAATAAATAGAGTTTTTAAGTTATCTATTAGCTCTATTATTGAGTTATCTCTTTTTATTGAGAGATTTTTTACACTAAAATGATCTAGTGGTGTTATTTTAAATTTACTATTAATAGTGGATATATCAAAGTTCTGATTAATTAACAAAATTGGAACTTTTATAAACTCTAACTCTGAATTAAATGTAACTTTGAATTTACTACCATTTAAATCTAATGATTTTATATCAAAATTAAAATCATACATCTGATTAAAACCTAACGATATTTTCTCATTGAATCGAAAATATTTTTGAAATATATCTATATTTGAGGAGTTATATAGATTTTTTTGAATCGATTGAATCTCATTACTAACAGAGTTTTTTATATCAACCAACTCCACATCAACTTTTTTAATAAGATTAGAGAAAATCTCTAACAAAGCTTTTTTTAGATTTTCATCATCTATTTTCTCTATTTTCTCCTCAATATTTTTTTTTACGATATTAACATCCATGTTTAATCCTAATTAATTTTTGTTTTACCTTTAATTGATGTATCCCCTTTTATCTCTGTTTTACCATCGATTGATATTTTTGAGCTTTTAAAAGAGATACTATCATCTTTAATATTAATAATCGAAGCACCAGATTGTAAAACAATATGATCTTTGTCAAGTGTTATCTCATTTTTTTCATGTTTCACTACAATCTCCGACTCTTTAAGTATTATAGATGTTGTTTTATTTTTTAACTCTATTTTTGTATCATCAAGATTTATAAAAATCTCATTATCTTTAGATGATATTGATATTGTTTCATCTGTTATTTTAAACTCACGACCTTTTCGGTTTCTCCATATTTTATGAGTTGGATTCTCAATTTTTTGATCCTTTTTATCTCTTAAAACAGATGATATAAAACAATCCTCCTCTTTTTCTGATGGAAAATAAACAAAAACCGATTCATCTATCTCTGGAATTGAGAAAAAACCAACACCACCACTATTTTCATTTGAGCTATAAGGGGTTGAAACAGGGATATAAAAACTGTTAGGCCAAATATCATCGCCATCAAATTGAGTTTTAACTCTCCCTTTTGACTCCTCATCTTTATCTGTTTTAACTTTAGCTTTTAATGAGAGAGAAACAATATTATAGTTTCCTCCATCAGTTGAGTTGAGATTTTTCTCTTTTAAACTATATTGAGATTTAATAACTCCCCCCTCTAATCTATGTATAATTTTAGATATGAGATATGATTTATTAAAAATAGAGAGTTTATCACCAATATCATATAATTGACCTGAAGTTGTTTCAAAAAAAATCTCCTCATTATTAAGAGATAGATTTATTTCATAAAAATCTGTTTCAAGTTTTTCTTTACCTTGTGATTTAAAATATATCTCTTGAGATGAGCTTTCTGATGTTATAAATAGTATTGAACCAAGTTTTCTGCAAACTCTTTGAAGAAAGCTCCAATCTGTTTCATCATATTGAATAATTAAAGAGTCTAATTTTTTACCTGTGATAGAGGAGTCATGTTTTATTTTTATATCTGATTTATAATCTTTAGATATAATATCAATAACATCTTTATATGTTTTGTTGGTGTCCTGAAAAAATCTTGTTTTTCTATTCAAATCCATTTTATAGCTTAAACTTTTTCCTTTTAGTTTACAAAATAGATTTTTACCAGAGTTAATAATTGACACATCAACAATCTCTCCAAAAAAAACATAATCACCATCTTTTGGTTTCAATGTGTCACAAAAAAGGGCTGATATCTCTTTTTTTAACCAATTAAGAGGTTTAAAATCACTATTTTTTTCAAAAGAGAGAACTCCTTCAACATTTAAAACTGCATGATTTTGTAACTCTTTTACTATCTCAAATTTAGTTATTGAGATAAAAGGGGATTCCCCATTAATTTTTAAATTTTCTGAAACTATCTCCATAAAATCCTAAAAAATGTTAAAATATCATTTTAGTGTAAAACTTTATTAATTAAAAAAGGTAACAAGTTAGATTGTTTCCTAAATATTTTTGTAAAATATCAAAAAAACAGTAATCTAAAAAGTTACCCCAATTAAATATCTACTATTTTGCCTCTTCCTTTTTGAATCCAACTTTTTCAGGATTAAATTCAAGTGGTTCTGAAGAGATAACAATATCCTCTAATCTATCCTCTTTCTGTTTTAATTTAAGCTCGAAAGTATCTTTTGTTCCACCATAATTTTCATTATAATCAACAACAAAGCAGTATGGATACTCCATTTTTCTAAATAGTTTATTATCATCATTAACAATCCAGATAGTTAATTTTCTATATGCAGATGGATTTGTTGATTTCATTAAAGACCATTTTGATAGAGTTGCAGAGTGTTTTTGAGATTTTGTATTTAAATCACCAGAGATAATAACTAAATTTTTTATAAGATCTATTTTTTTTTCAGTTCCATCAGGGCTATCAAAAACAATATTTAATATTTTAAAATAGTCTTCATCAAGAAGGATATCCTCCTCTTTATTTTTTGACTCAATTTTAAGATATCTTAGCATAAATCCTCCATATTAAAGTAATATTTTCTTTATTAGTATAAAGAAAAAAAAATTGTTTTGCATTCAGCGGGTTAAAACCCGCTGTTCATGTAATAATACTAACATTTTCTTTATTAGTATAAAGAAAAAAAATAAAAAAAAGAGAGAAAACCAGGTTTTTAGCTCTTTAGTTACTACTAATCTCAAGCTCAATAATATCTTTTGAACCTTTATATGTTATCTCAATTTTTTGTTCATCAGTAAACTCAATTTTATCATCAGTTTGAAGAATCCCGTTCACTTTATTATTGAGTTTTTTCCACTCTAATTTATATGAACCCTCTACTTCA
Organism: Anaeromyxobacter dehalogenans; assembly: GCA_020718465.1. GTDB lineage: Bacteria > UBP6 > JAFGXH01 > JAFGXH01 > JAFGXH01 > JAFGXH01. The sequence goes on from DYRY01000204.1 coordinate 4,412, forward strand.
CCAATAATTCCTTTAACTGTATCTTCAGTTGGTCTTCCATTTGATAAACCATTTATTAATCTACCAATAAAAGCATTTGT
>DYRY01000205.1 GCA_020718465.1 Anaeromyxobacter dehalogenans
ATTGCTATCTCACAACCACCACCAAGAGTTAAAGAGTGAGTTGCAACAACAACAGGGAATGAGGCAAATTTAAAAGCTTTATTGGCATATTGAAAATCATGAACCATCTTCTCAATATCACCCCATTTTTTAGTGTTAACAGCCATTAAAATCTGCATTAAATTTGCACCAGCAGAGAAATGTTCTCCATCATTATAAACAACAACCCCTTTTGCACCTTTTGATTCTGCTAACTCTAATAGTTTAAACTGTGAATTTATGATATCTGTATCAATAGCATTCATTTTAGTATGAAACTCAAGAGCTAAAACATCATCACCAATGTCATGAATTGTTGCACTGCTATTTTTATAAATAGCCTCTTTTGTTTCTCTGATATTTGATAAAACAAGAGTATTAGGAATCTCTGGAGTAGATTTATATGAGAGAGTTTTAAAATCAAAATAGAGTTGTGTTGCTCCCTCTTTTTTATAAAAAGATTCTCCATGTTTTAAAAGCTCTAAAACAGTTTCAGGAATATCTAATCCATCGGTTTTCATTCTTTCAACAACATCTCTAATACCAATTGCATCCCAAGTCTCAAAAGGACCAATCTCCCAATTAAAACCCCATTTCATTGCATTATCAATATTAACAATATCATCCGCAATCTCTCCAATCATAAGAGCAGAGTATCGAAGAATATCTCTAAAAACAGACCAAGCAAAAGTTGAGGCATCATCCCCTTTTGTGATTTGTTCATCTGTTTTTAAGTTTTCAGATGTAACTTTTTCAGTATACGATAGAATTGCTTTGACTCTTTTTCCAACATCAGAGATTGCTTTACCCTTTTTTAGAGACTTAAACTCTTTTTTTTGAGGTGGAAGGTATTCGAGTGTTCTTAAATCAAGCTCAAGAATCTCTTTGCCTCTTTTTTCATAAAATCCTTTTCCCGATTTCTGACCCAAGGCACCATTTTTAACGAGAGTTTTAACAACTTCAGGTGCAATAAAAACCTCTCTTTCTGGGTCATCTGGAGCTCCATGATAAACCGTTTCAGTTGCATGAACTAAAGTATCAAGTCCAACTAAATCGGCTGTACGGAATACTGCCGATTTTGGTCTTCCAGTTGCAGGTCCCATAATTTTATCAACATCAGAGAGGGTTAAACCCTGTTGAATTGCATAGTTAATTGTTCTATTAATAGCATAAACTCCAACTCTATTTGCAATAAAATTTGGGGTATCTTTTCCCCAAACAATACCCTTTCCTAAAACTTTTGAACCAAATTGAGATATTGTATCCATGGTATCTTGAGATGTATTTTCACCAGCAACCAACTCTAATAGATACATATATCTAACAGGATTAAAAAAGTGGGTAACCATAAAACATGATTGAAACTCCAAATCATCTTTAAATGGCTCTAACATACTTTTTATTGATAGGCCAGATGTATTTGAGGTTATAAAACTCCCTTGTTTTCTATGTTTTCTAACAAGTTCAAAAACAGAGTGTTTAATATGAAGAGCCTCAACAACCACCTCAATAATCCAATCGGCTTTTGCTATTTTATCAACATCATCCTCTAAATTACCAACAGATATGAGAGCAACAGTTTTTTTAATATAAAAAGGATCTGGTTTTAGAGATAGTTGAGCCTCTAATCCTTTTGTTGCAACTCGATTTCTAAACTCTTTTGAGTTTGAATTAATACCACTATATTTATCTTGCTCTGTATATTTTGGAACAATATCCAAAAGTGAAACTTTAACTCCACAGTTTGCAAAATGGGCAGCAATTGCTCCTCCCATAACTCCAGAGCCTATTATACAAACATTTTTAACTCTATCCATTTGACCTCTTTTAAATGAAATAACAGAAAGTTTTATCTTTTCTTTAACAAAATAGTAAAAACTTTATATATTTTTATAAAAAAAACAAAGCATTATTTATAATAATCTCTCAATAATAGTTGCAACTCCTTGACCACCACCAATACACATTGTTGCAAGACCAATTGTTCCATTATTTTGCTTTAACACATTTAAAAGAGTTGTTATAATTCTTGCTCCAGATGCTCCAAGAGGATGCCCTAAAGCTATTGCTCCACCATTAATATTTATTTTTTCTATTGGTAAATTAAGCTCTTTTATAACAGCAATAGATTGTGCAGCAAAAGCCTCATTAAGCTCAATAAAATCTATATTTGAAAGCTCCATTTTTGCACGTTTTAATGCTTTTTGAACAGCTGGAACAGGACCAATTCCCATAATCTCTGGAGCAACTCCAGCAGTTGACATTGATATGATTTTTGCTAATGGTTGAAGAAATAACTCTTTTGCTTTTTCACTACTCATCAATATCAATCCAGCAGCTCCATCTGTAAGAGGAGATGAATTTCCTGCAGTTACTGAACCAGATTTATCAAATGCTGGTTTTAGTTTTCCTAGAGACTCTAATGTTGTATTCTCTCTTATATTATCATCTTTATAAAAATTTTGCTCAACTCCAAGCTCATCAGTAAATAGATATGGTGTTATCTCATTTTCAAATTTACCACTATTTGATGCTTTCGCAGCCTTTTGATGAGACAATAAAGCAAAATTATCCTGCTCCTCTCTTGAAATAGAGTATTTATTTGCAAGATTTTCAGCCGTTTTACCCATTGAGATATATGCCTCTGGCATCATATCATAAAGTTTTTTAGATGGAAGAGGATTAAAGCCACCCATTGGAACTTTTGTCATTGATTCAATTCCAAGAGCCACAAAAACATCACCAAAACCTGTCATAATCCCTTGAGCTCCATAATGTAGAGCACTCATTGATGAGCCACAAAATCTATTAACTGTTATTGCAGATACAGAATTTGGAACACCTGCTAAAAAAGAGATTAAACGTGAAACATTTAAACCCTGCTCTCCCTCTGGCATTGCACAACCTGTTATAATATCTTCAATATCAACTGGATTAAGGGTTGGAACTTTATTTAAAAGAGATTTTAGAATTGCTCCTCCTAACTCATCAGGTCTTGCTGCTGATAATCCACCTTTAACTGCTTTTCCCATTGCACTTCTTGTTGCTGCTACAATTACAACTTCTGACATATAACCTCCTAAAATAATGAATGATTACTCATTCATAAAAAGTAACAACTCAACTTAAAATTGTCAAGATATTAATTATATTATAGATTTTTTGTTTGTTTTTTATATTTTATTGTTTAATAAACTATATTTTGATAATATATTTTTATGTTTTTTTAAAGTGAGATTATGTTAACAACTATTCAAGATGAGATTCTTTTAGGTTACAGTTTTTTTGAGACATTTATTATTGAAAATGGTTTAATTATTAATGAAAATCTACATTTTCAAAGAGGATATAAAACTACAACATTTTTTAATATAAAAAATCAAGAGTTTATATTAAAATGGAGTGAACTAATTGAGTTTATCAAAATTAACTTTGCTAAAGATAGAAAAAAAGGGAAAGCTGTTTTTGTTCCAACAAAAAATGGTGGATTAGATATGTTTTTAAAAGTAGATGAGATTCCGTTATATCCAAATATTATTCCACTATTTTTTTCAGAGTTAGCCTCTAGGCACTCAAAAGACCTATTTTGGAGAGTTAAAAGTGGTTCATGGGGGAGAAATTTACATTTTTTAAGAGAACAAACCAACTTCAAAAATAAAGTAAACACAGATTCAAACCCAATTGGTGAGTTTATAGATTTAGATAAATCTATTTTAGAACCAATTTTTATAAATGAGAAATTTGAGATTTGTGAAACAGCAAGATTTAATATATATATTGAAAAAAATGGAGTTTTATACACTCCTCCAATATCATCAGGGGTTTTAGCAGGAGTTTTTAGAGCCTATTTAATAAAAAATGGTAAAGTTATTGTTAAAAAAATCTATAAAAATGAGATTGATAAAAATAGTAACATTTGGCTCTCTAATGCAATTATGGGTTTAAAAAAAGGAGTTTTAATAAATTGATAACATTAATAAAATCACATCTAAATAATCTATATCAAAATTTAGAAATTGAGGAGTTAATTTTTAAAACATTAAAAGAGGCTGAAAAAATCCTGTTTTTATATATAAATAGTGACTCTGTTATTATTGGAAGGCATCAAAACCCATTTTTAAAGACAAATCCATATCTTTTACAAAAAAATTTGATAAAAAATTTAATTTTAATATCATTATTAACTCTTTAAAAAAGATTGGTATTAATAATATCACAAAAGGCGATAGAGATGACTTATATGTTGATAATTTTAAAATATCAAATACTTTACAATATTTTTTCTTAATTATAAAATCATATAAATTAAATTTAAAAAAAAATAATTTTATTAAAAAACATTTAATATATATATTTTTTATTTTTAAAAATATAAAAATCAACTTCTATTTTGTAATTTTAAAATCTAAAAATATAAAAATCAACTTCTATTTTGTAATTTTAAAATCTAAAAA
>DYRY01000040.1:0-16162 GCA_020718465.1 Anaeromyxobacter dehalogenans
TTTTCAAGGGAAATTACTAAAGATAGTGTTTTTAATGGTTTGGTGACTGTATATTAATATAAAAATGGTTATAGATTCTCTATAGATGCAATAATTCTTGCTCATTTTGTTAAAGAGGCTCAAAAATTTAAATATCTTGAACTTGGTTCAGGAAGTGGAATTATAAGCATGATGTTGTTTTACCTTGGAGTTAATGATAGTAATCTTTCTGCAGTTGAGATTCAAGAGGATTTATATCGATTATCAAAATATAATTTTGAAAAAAATGGTATAAATAGTATATCTTTAGTTCATGATGACCTTAATAATCTAAAAAAACATTTTCCACCTGCCTCTTTTGATGTTATATTCTCAAATCCACCTTATAGAAAATCTGATGCTGGTAGAATTAATGAGCACTCTGAAAAAGCAATAGCAAGACATGAGATAAAAGCAAGTATGTTTGATATATTTAAAATTTCAAACTATCTTTTAAAACCAGAGGGACGATTAAAATTAATATATCCATTTAATAGGCTTCAGGATCTTGTTGTTGCCTCCTCAACACATAATATTGGAATCTCAAAAATCCAATTTATTCATCCACGAGGTGATCAGAATGCAAAACTTTTTTTAGTAGAGGCAATAAAGGGTAAAAAAGGGGCTCCAGAAATTCTCCATCCAATAATCATTCACAACTCAGACCAAACTTATAATGAGCTTGTTCTAAATTATCTTAATGGAGATAGTTAAATTAGCTTTTTGGTAATTGTTTTACTCAACCTATCTTTTTTATTTTTTTTAATTAATAAAATTTTAAAAAGTTAGAATAATTCTTGCATTTTTAACTCTATGTTGATAAAATAGTGTTGATTTTGGAGGTATGATGAGAAAAATAGGGGACATACTCCTTGATAGGGGATTAATCACTAAAGAACAATTGCAAGATGCAGTAGTAGCACAAAAAGCAGAGGGAAAACTTTTAGGTGAAATTCTCTTAGAAAAGGGTTTTTTAACTGAAGATATATTAACTGAGACAATTGCATCTATTTTAAACCTTAAAATAATCCAACTATCTTCAATTTCAATACATCACAAAATAATAAGGTTTATTCCTGCCTCTTTTGCTAGAAAATATAAAATTATTCCTGCATATCTTCAAAATGTTGATAATAACTCAACTCCAACACTTTTTGTTGCTGTTTCAGAAGAGCCATTAAGTGATATCCTTAAAGGAATGAGTGATAGATTGAAAATCCCTATAAGACTTGTTTTAACAACAACATCAGAACTAAATATTGCTCTTGATAAATATTATCCAGAGGAAAGTGGTATAACTACTCAATCTAGCTCTTTTCAAAAATCTGTTGAAAAAAAAGAGGAAATTATATTAGAGGGAGAAATTTTAGAGGGAGAGATTCTTGATGGAGAGATTCTTGATGAAACAACTAACTCTTTAAAAATTGAAAATACACAAAATAACTCTTTAAAATTGGAATTAAATACTGAAAAAGATTTCTCTAGCACAAACTCTTTAATTCAAAACAAGGGGATTGATGAGTTGAAATTAGATTTTTCTGCAATATCAACATCTCCAAAAATATCACAAAATGATGAGCCTTTAGCATTTTTAGAAGGTGGTTTTAATGAGTTAAAACTTGATTTTACAACTCAGAAAAAGGAGGATTTAGTATCACAGAAAAAAAGTGATAAACCTACATTTCAGAATCAAAAAACTCAACAAACAGAAACTAAAACAGATAAACCAAAATTAAATTTTCTTGCTGCATTTGAGGATGAAGGGATTACTGAGTATGTTGAGTTTGAGGAGAAAAATAAAGAGAATAAAATAAATACAGATAGTTTTCTTGAAAATTTAGATATTCAACCTGAAAAAAGAGTTACAGAAAATCTAAATATTCTAAATAACTCGAAAACAGAACCTAAAAATAAAAATCAAGAAAATCATACCTCAAAAGATTTTTTAAAATCGGAAAAATCAACATCAAAAAATCTTTCAAAAAATGATGAATCTGACTATATGATAACAAATCCAGAGGATTTTTTAATGGAGGAGGTTGATGATGATGAAGCAATTGAAATTGATATTCATGATGATAATATCCAATCAATTCCACCCCTAAAAAAAGATTTAGATTTAGATTTAGATTTAGATGAGTTTTCTCTTACTGACCCTGGAAATAAATCAAAAGATAGTAAAAAAACACCTCCACCAATTCAAAAAGAGGGAAAAAAACCAGCTCTTCCAAAAAAAGATGGGGAACAAAAAAGTAATACATCAACATCAATGTTGACAAAACAACCATCATTTACAAAAAATCATAAAAAATTTACAGAGGAGACTGATCCAAAAATTCCAATGATTTCAGAAGAAGAGGCAGCAAAAAGATGGTTGAAAAAACAGAGTGAAGCTCAACAAAACGATTTATTTGAACCACTTGATCTTCTCTCAAATCAGGACCCTATGAAAAATGAGGAGATTGATAAGATTATTTTTGAAAATGACTTAAAACCATTTAAAGAGAATTTTTTAAAACAGCTAAAAGAGTTAAAAATAAAAAAAGAGAGTTATGCTCTTTTTGAAAATATGTTTTTAACTATTGAAAAAAATCCACTAAATCTTCTATTTTTTGCAACAATTGAGACATTAATAATAAAAAATAGACTCTCAATAGATGATATTTTTAAAGTTATTCAAAGTCATCTTGAAAAAAACTAATATTTAAAAGGAGAGTTATTGATCTCTGTAAAAAAACAGCTCTATTTTATATCAAAATTACCAAAATTTTTGAAAAATAGAGTCTTTCAAAATTGGATAAAATTTACAATCCCTTTTGCATCTCAAAGTAGATTTCAGTTACTTCTTTTCAAAGAGGGGGTTTGTTCTATCCAAATGCCACTTATTAAAAAAAATCAAAATCATATAAAAACACAACATGCAGTTGCAATTGCACAACTTGGAGAGTTAACTTCTGGTCTTGCAATGATATCTCTTTTGCCAGAAAATAGCCTTATTTTACTTAAAGAGTTAAATGTGAAGTATATTAAAAAAGGGGAATCTAATTTAATCTCAACTGTAAAACTTGATTTTAAAGATTTTGAAAAAAAAGGAGATATATTTATTAATTCTGAAATAAAAAATTTATCCAATGAGATAGTTGCAATAGTTAACTGTTTATGGTACTACAAACAGTTGTAATTTAAATTAAATCTTTGTTTTTTATATAAAATAAAAACAGATAGATAATTTTAAACTTTTTAAGTATATAAAAAGTTACAAAGGAAAAATGGTTATAATAAAAAGATACCCAAATAGAAAACTCTATAACACAGAGAATAGTCAATATATAACTCTTGATGAAATTGGTGAACTTGTAAAACAAAATGTTGATTTAAAAGTTGTGGATAATAAAACACAAGAGGATATTACAAATATAATTATGGCTCAAGTGGTTTTAAATATTGAAAAAAAAGAGCGAAACTCCTCAACAATAAAAAGTAGTATAAAAGATTTAATATCTAATTCAGGTGGATATATCAATAAAACAAAAACAACAATAAAACAGGAGGTTGAGAGACTTCTAAAGCGTGGAGAAGAAGAGATTGAGACAATATCAAAAAAAATAGATGAGAAAGTTAGAGACTCAATCAACTCAATTTTTATTGTGAATTTAGTAAGAGATATTCTCTCCATGAAAGAGAAGATGGAGTTAATGGAGGAGGATATAGAGGCTCAAAAAAATGAGATAAAAGATCTTAAAAAAGAGATTAGTGAATTAAAAAAAAAGGGATAGTTTTTATAAAAAAATTATAAATAAGATTTTTTTACAAAAGTAACAATAAAAAATCATATTTTCTTGTTATAAGTGGCCATATTTTTAGGAGTTTTTATGACACACTCTTTTGTTATTGCAGACTCTTTTGCTCCAACTGATAGAGCTAAAAGGGTTTTTTATGAGTTATCTATTTTTTTGAGTGGGATTTTTCTAGTTGTACTATCGGCACAAATTAAGATTTTTCTTCCATTTTCATCTGTTCCTTTCACACTTCAAACTCTTGTTGTACTTTTGGTAGGAGCACTTTTAGGAACAAAAAGGGGAGTTGCAATAGTCTCCTCTTATATTACTGCTGGTTTTCTAGGTGCACCATTTTTTGCTGCCCCAATGCTACTAACTAGTGGATATATTTTTGGATTTATTGCATCTATTATTATTGTTGGCAAAATTGCAAAAAAAGGGGAGTATAGTAGTTTTTTATCTTCACTTAAAATGATGCTTTTAGGTAATTTAGTTATCTATTTTTGTGGTGTTATTTGGTTATCATTTTTTATTGGTATAAAAGGGGCTATTTTTACTGGAGTTATACCTTTTATTGCATTTGATATGTTAAAAATTGTTATTGCTTCATCAACTCTTCCATCTTTAAGAAAAATCATAAAATAGTCTCTTCTTTTAAACTTTATCTATTCTTAAATATTATAGTTTATATTTTTTATGTAAATTAATTAAATATCTTGCATAAATTTTAAATTATATTTATCATTTTTATGAAGCATAGAAAATTCAATTTTTTATGTTAAATTTTTTAGATTCATATTTGTAGATTTTTTTTTATATTGGGGGATTTATGAGATATTTTTTTATTTTAGTTTTAATGTTTTCTGTTTTTGTCCCTTTGAAAGGGCAAAAAGTATTCTCTGTTGATTATGAGAGTCAAGCGGATGTAAAAGTTTTTGTTGTGAAATATGAAAGTCAAGCAGATCTCAAAGTTTTTAAAGTAAAATATGAGAGTCAAAGTGGTAATAATGAAGGAAAGTGGTTTTTCACAAAATATGAGAGTCAAGCTAAAAAAAAGATATATTTTGTGAAATATGAGAGTCAAGCTGATTTGAAAATCTATTTTGTTGATTATGAGAGTCAAGCTGGTTGGAAAAACAACTCTAAAAAAGCTTTAATGTATTAAATTTATCTTTATCTAAAAAAAAAACCTCAAAAAAGCAAAGTCGTTTTAATAATTTATAATCTTTTTATCCGTCAGATAACTGATGTAAAATATATTTTTTTGACAATTTTTAAAAAAATGGTTACTATATATATAGTTTTTAGGAGATTTTTATGAAAAAAGTCAAATTTATTTTAATCTTTAGCATTTTATTCCAACTGCCTCTATTTTCAGCAATTATTGATGATTTAAGAACAACTTGGAGTGATACATTTGATATTTTCATTGCAGTTCAACAGAAAATATTGATGGAGAACTACCCAAATTATGAAAGATCAACTCCATCAGAACAGGATTTAATAAGAAATAAAGTTAAGGCTGATTTGAAAAAAATCCAAAAAGGGAAAACTGTTTTTGAAAAACAGGATAAAAAATTTGATAACTCAATTTTTGGTGGATTATTTCACTATGGAAATAATGAATCTCTTTATAGTGTGATTGAGAAACAGAAAACTGTTCACTATTTTTTTGAATCAGATAGACTTTGGAGAGTTGCAATAACAATATCAACAGATCAAATGAAAAAAAAGTTAACACTTAATGAGTTTACAGATTATCTTAGCTCAAAACATGGTGATTCTATAAAAATTGATTATGACCAATTTATTCCAGAGGAGAAAAAAATTATAAAAGCCTATTTTAGAGACTATGATACACTTTTAGAGCTTACTTATAATGATATATATGATAGCTTTCTACTTGTATACTCATCTCTTGATAAATTAAGAGAGTTTCGTGAAAGAGGGCTTCAAATCATATCTAAAAAAGAAGAGGCAAAGAATGAGGATATCACATCTCATCTATCTGCTTATGATGCTTTAACTTATGAAACAACAGATTCTGATAGTAAAGAGGGGATTGAAAATCTTTTTGATTCTAAGGAGAAAGAAATGATAAAATCAAAAGATGAGGCTCAAGAGAAAGCTCTCCTAAAAGAGACTCAAACAGAAACAGTCACTGAAGAGACCACAACAGAGAAGGTTAAAGTTGATGAATCTAAAAAAACTGATTTATGGTAGATAACAACTTATATTTACCATTTTAAAATCATTTTAAAATAAAATTATTAAAAATATTGATGAGTACTAAATTAGATGATTAATTATTAAATTTTTCATAAATAGTAGGAAAATTTATTGTTCAGTAAAAGTTGAATTATGAGAGGCATAATATGCAACTCACTGATATAATGACACAAAGATTACAAAATAGTACTAAAATAGATAGCCAAAAAAATGACAACAAACAAAATAATGTCGATTTTGCAGAGGTTTTAAACGAAGCAATTGACTCTGTTGCTAATCAACAAAAAACAGCTGATGAGGATATTAAATCTCTACTTGCTGGAGAGAGTAAAAATATACATGGAACAATGATTGGACTCGAAAAAGCAGAAATAACACTAAAACTAATGACAAAAGTTAGAGATAAAGCAATTGATGCCTATCGAGAAGTTATGAGAATGAATGTTTAATTAATGAGGTAGAGTATGATACGATTAAAAGAGATGTGGGAGAAGTTCACAAAACTCTCTTTAGTAAAAAAATCTATCATCATTTTTGCATTCTTCTTTGTGTTTATTATAGTTTTTTTACTTTTAATGAGTCCAAAAGAGGAGAATTACTCATTTATTTATAGGGAGATATCTGAAGAGGATGCAGCAACAATTGTTGAAGAGCTTAATGCAATGAAAATTCCTTATAAAGTATCTAATAGTGGAAATGTTATGGTTCCTCAAACTGAGGTTGCAAAATTAAGACTCACTCTTGCTCAGAAAAAAATTGTTGGAAAAGGGATTGGTTTTGAACTTCTAGATAAGCAGAAGTATGGAATGACCAATTTTATGGAACAACTAAATTATATTCGTGCACTTCAAGGAGAGTTATCAAAAACAATTAATCAGTTAGATTCAGTTGAAAGCTCAAGAGTTCATATTGTTTTACCTAAAAGGGCAGTTTTTAAAGAGGATTCACAAGATGCAACTGCCTCTATCGTTTTAAAATTAAAAAAAAATGAGTATCTATCTAAAAAACAAGTTGATGGAATAATACATCTTGTTGCAGGTAGTGTTGAGGGATTACGAGCAGAAAATATCTCTATTGTTGATAGTTATGGCAAAAGATTAAATGAACAAAATGATTCAATGTTTTCAAATATACCTCTTGAATATCAACGAAAGTATGAAGAGAAGTTAACAATGCAGGTTCAAGAGATTTTAGATAGAGCACTTGGAAGTGAAAACTCAATTGTAAAAGTGGAGGCAGAGTTAGATTTTGATGAACAATCAAAATCAGAGGAGCTTTATGATCCAGATGGAAGTGCTATTCGTTCTGAAAAACTCTCTCAAGAACAAAATACAAAAGGTGATGATAGAGTTGGTGGTATTCCTGGAGCAGAGAGTAATAATCCTCAAAATGGAACAGGAACAGGAATGGTAACAAGAGGTGGAAATTCTGAAAAAAGTAAAAAAATGGAGATTAGAAACTATGAAATATCAAAAACTATTAAGCAAATTAAAGCAACACCAGGAAAAATAAAAAAAATATCTGTTGCAGTTATTATAAATGGTTCATATCTAAAAAAAGATGGAAAAAGTCAATATGTTCCTCGTAGTGAAGAGGAGGTTAAAACATATTTAGGGATTGTTAAAAAAGCTGTTGGATATAGTATAGAGCGTGGGGATCAAGTTGAGGTTGCAAATGTCCCATTTCTTGATGTTGAAAAAGAGACTCAAGTTACACTTCCTTTTTACAAAAAAGGGGATTTTTATTTAGATCTTTTCAAATATCTTTTTTATATGATTATGGTTATTGTTGTGTTTATGATACTTCGTTCAATGCTTGGTTGGGCAATGATGAAAGAGGAGGAAGTAGATGCAATTGAGCTTCAAACTGGTGAAGAAATGAGAGAGTTAGCAGAGGGAGATTCAACTGCACTCTCAACAAGATTAAGAGAGGGAGAGGCTGGAATTGATAGATTATCCTCTGCTGAACGCTCTTTAGAGGGTGGAGAAGAATCAAAAGAGGAGAGTTTAGAGATGAAATTAAGAAGAAAAATTAATGAAATTGCATACGAAAATCCTGAAAAAGTTCTTCAAATCATAAGATATTGGATTGTTAATAAATAAAACAATATAAAACTAATTGAGAATTGCAAAAATCAGAATAACAATTGAATTTTTAATAAAAAAATGGTATCAATGGGGTTTGTTTTATTTTTTGAGGTTTTAAAATGCTTACTATTTCAAATGTTGGTTTAAGCTATGGTTCACAAAAGCTTTTTGATGATGTTAATATAAAATTCACTCCTGGAAACTGTTATGGTATAATTGGTGCAAATGGTGCTGGAAAATCAACATTTTTAAAAATATTATCAGGTGAAATAGAGCCTGATAAAGGTGATGTTTCAATATCACAAAATCTTAGAATGGCTGTTTTAAAACAGAATCACTTTGAGTATAATAACTATCCTGCATTAAATGCAGTTATTATGGGAAACGAAAAACTCTATAAAGTATCTCTTGAACGAGAGGCTCTTTATGAAACAGAGGATTTTAGTGAAGAGTTTGGTATTAGAGCTGCTGAACTTGAGGGACTTTTTAGTGAGCTTGGTGGTTGGGAAGCAGAATCCCAGTCAGCATCTATCTTAAAAGGACTTGGAATTCCAGATCATCTTCATAACTCATTAGTTAGAGATTTAGAGGATAGAGATAAAGTAAAAGTTCTCCTTGCTCAGGCACTTTTTGGAAATCCAGATGTACTTCTTCTTGACGAGCCAACAAATCACTTAGATATTCCATCTATCTGTTGGTTAGAAAATTTTATTCAAGAGCTTCCTAGTATTGTTATTGTTGTATCTCATGATAGACACTTTCTTAATAAAGTCTGTACTCATATTGCTGATATAGATTTTAAAATGATTAAAATCTATGTTGGAAATTACGATTTTTGGAAAGAATCAAGTGACTTAGCTCTTAGATTAAGGCAAAAAAGTAATCAAAGAGTTGAAGATAAAAGAAAAGAGTTGGCTCAATTTATTGCAAGATTTAGTGCAAATGCATCAAAAGCTAAACAAGCAACATCAAGAAGTAAACTTCTTGAAAAATTAACTCTTGAAGAGATTCAACCATCAAGCAGAAAATACCCATATATTAACTTCACCCCAGTAGTTGAATTAGGAAAAGAGCTTCTTTATGTTGAAAATCTATCCTACTCTTTTAATGGAGTTCAAATATTGAAAGATATCTCTTTTCATATATCTCCAAACGATAAAATTGCAGTTGTTGGAGAAGATGAGTTACTAAAAACAGCATTTGTTGAGCTTTTAGCAGAGAAAAGAGTTCCTGAAAGTGGTTTAATCAAATGGGGAGTTACTGTTCGTCACTCACTTCTACCAAAAGATAATAGTCAGTTTTTTGATGGAGTAGATTTAAATCTTGTTGAGTGGATGAGACAGTATGCTGTTGGAGATAAAACAGAGAGTGCAATGAGAGGTTTTCTTGGTAGAATGTTATTTTCAGGTGATGAGGTTTATAAAAAAGTTAATGTTCTCTCTGGTGGTGAAAAAGTTCGTTGTATGGTATCAAGAATGATGCTTTTAGGCTCTAATACACTTCTATTAGATGGACCAACAAACCATTTAGATTTAGAGGCAATAACATCATTTAATGATGCTTTAATAAAATTTAAAGGCTCTATAATTATGATATCCCATGACCACCATTTTATTCAAACTGTTGCAAATAGAGTTTTTGAGATAACATCTGATGGAAGGTTAGAGGATTATATGTGTACTTTTGATGAGTATCTTGAGAAAAAAGAGCTTGTAAAATTCTAATACCACTATACTATATGAAATAGAAAAGTAATCTCAAACTTTACTATTACTTCTTTAAGTTATGCAAGATATCTAATGTTTATAATTTTGATAATAAAGGAGATTTATGAATAATTTTCCAAAAAGTGAAAGTAAAAAATATTTAGATGAGTTTTCAAAATATATTGTGATGGAGCCAAAACCTTTTGTGATAGATCTATCTAAATCAAAAGGGATGTTTGTTAAAACTGTTGATGGAGATGATATTTTTGATTGGGGTGGATATTATGGTTCTCGTCTTATTGGTCATAATCACCACTACTTATATCAAAAAGAGTATCTGGAGGAGTTAATTCCACTTGCAAATAATAGAATTGCAAATCCCGATTTTTTAACCCCTCAATGTGTTTCATACTATAGAAAACTTTATGAAATTGCACCAAAATGTATGAGGAGTGAAAATTTAGAGCTTTATGTTTTAAACTCTGGTGCAGAGGCTGTTGAAAATATGATGAAATATCTTATTAATCTTTTTAATCATAAGATAAAAGAGAGCGGAATCACTCCATCAAAAAGAAGATTTATCTATTTTGATCAATCATTTCATGGAAGAACAGGCTTTGCTTTAAATATTACTAATCTTAATCATGATCCAATTTGCACAAAAGATTTTGAGGGAATTATTCATGGAAATATAAAAGTTCCATTTCCTGCCTTAAACTCTGATTTATCTG
Source organism: Anaeromyxobacter dehalogenans (assembly GCA_020718465.1). GTDB lineage: Bacteria > UBP6 > JAFGXH01 > JAFGXH01 > JAFGXH01 > JAFGXH01. Next base: position 10,551 of record DYRY01000040.1, read on the forward strand.
AAGAGGAGAATTTGCTTATTGCAGATAATAGTCTTCAAATTATTGATAAAATATTAAAAAAATATCAAGATGAGGTTGTTGCTATTATTGTTGAACCAATTCAGGGAGCTGGTGGACATCGCTGTGCAACCCCATATTTTTTTAGAGAGTTAAGTTTATTAGTTAATAAATATGATGTTTATCTTGGATTTGATGAGGTTCAAACTGCAGGTGGTCAAACAGGTGAGGTTTTTGCTGTAGATCTTTTCAATCTTCCATATCCACCACAGGCAATTGCAACAGGAAAAAAATTCTCAAATGGAGTTGTTTTTATGCTTCATTCAATGAAAGATAGTGGTGTTTTAGATTCAACTTGGGGTGGAAACTTGGTAGATATGTTTAGATTTTTAAAGGAGTGGAGTGTTGTTGAGGATGAGACTCTTCTATCTCAAGTTGAGAAAAAATCTAAATATTTAATTGAAAAACTTAATTTATTAAAAAAAGAGTTTCCTGATTATATCTCTAATATAAGAGGATTAGGTTTATATCAAGGCTTTACATTATCTAAAATCTCAAAAGCCAACTTTATTGAAAAAGCTTTAGAAAAAGAGTATCTTCTTCTTATTGGTGCTGGATTGGATACCATTAGACTAAGACCACCTCTTGATGTAACAGAGTTTGAGATCGAGTTGTTTTATAAAAAGATAAGAGAGGTTTTTTTATCTTTTAAATAAAAGAGAAAAACTATTTTATTCCTTTTGAGTCATATCTGGTCATGAAAAAAGTATATCTTGGACATGAACAACTACATTTTGGACATGAATAACTGTTACTTTCCAAAAAATTTCTGCTTTATTATTTTCTTTTAATTTAGAAATTTTAAATTATCAACATGGAAAAATAAAATTTTACTCTATATTTTGTTTTTTTTAAAATCATAAAAAATAAAAAGATATATTTTGATTTTTTATAATTTTTATATTAAAATGTGTAAAATATATCCTGAGGGATTTATGAAAAAAATTAAAATTTTACTAATTTCACTATCAACTCTTTTATTATCAAGCTGTTTCTATACTCCAGAGGAGTTTGAAAGAGTTGAAAATAGAGTGTTTTCAACATCTATAATACAAAATAATTTTAATAATCAAACATCAACAACATTTTCAATCACATTTCCAAATGAAAATAATCCATATAAAGAGGAGAAAGTTGAACACTGTATATTAAAAACATATTTAGTGGAAGATATTGAGATTGACCCTAACAACTATCCTGATTTAGGTGATTTCTCTGTTACATTTGACTCTTCAAGATATGAATTAAAGTATTTAGATTTTTATGAAACACAAATTATTGATTTTATTAAAGATGGAAGTAGATTAGAGATTCAAAAAACTATCTCTGAAATCTCTGAATATGATAGTTTTTTTGTTGATTTTCCAAAAAAAATAGAATTTAAAAGTGGATATCCTCAAAAAATTGATATATCAGAGGAGGGATGGATTACAGAATTAAAAGAAAACTATTCAGAGTTTAATACAGAGTTAACTGTTTTTTATGAAGAGAATGGTATTGAATATGTAAAAACTCTATCTTGTAACTATACAAATAGTAAAATTATAGTTATAACTCCTCAACAAAGGGAGATGCTTCCAACTGTTAATTATTGGGGATATTTAACTATTTCAAATCAGTTGGAATTTAATTTTGATAAAAGTGGTAGAGTTTTTGAATATAAATTTCAAAATAATGAGACAATACCAATTGAGATAAGGTAGATTAATATTAATCTGTTTTGTATGAATTTAAAAAATAAAATATATAAAAGTTTTTTTTAATATATAAAAGTATCTTTAAATAGCATCTCAATAATAAATTTATTGATTTTGTTGTAAAATATTTAATATAGTTAATTTGGTGCTATTTTAAAAATAAAACAAATATGTTTTGTTTTTAAAAAAATAGATTAAAATATATCACCTATTAATAGTGTGATTAAGTTTTAAAAGTGTTAATAATTGGGAGTTTTTATGAAACAGATTGCAGTTACAGAGTTACCAAATAGTATTTTAAGATTAAAACCATTCCTATCAAGACTAGATGCTTCAATTGCTGTTCAATTTAAGGAGGATTTTTTATCTATAATAGATGAAAAAGGAAAAAAAATAGTATTAGATTTATCTGAAGTTACTTTTATTGATAGTTCTGGCTTAGGTGCAATTGTTGCAGCATATAAAAAGATAAAACCGGAGGGAATATTAGTATTATTAACAAAAAGTGAGGCAATATTAACAATGTTAAGATTAACTCGTTTAGATAAGATTTTTCAAATTGTGGAGTCAAAAAACATACTTGATGCACTCCCATTTTTTGAGTAGACCGTGGAAAAACCAATATCTATCAACCTCTTCTCCCATTTGGATTATGTGCGTTATGCAACAGTCTCCGTTAAAAGTATGTTGCAGTTTCACACAACAAATCTTGATGTTTTATACTATCTTGAGCTTGCATTAACAGAGGCAATAACAAATGTTATAAAACATAGCTATAAAAATATAGATGGATTTCCAATAAAGTTGGATGTAGTTATTGATTCAAAATCGATTCAAATTGATGTTATTGATTTTGCACCACCCTATAGTTTACCTCTTGATAAAGATTTCGAGTTTTCTCCTTATGATGTTGAGGCTCTTCCAGAGGGTGGCATGGGAATTCACTTAATGAAAGAGTGTCTTGATGAACTATCTTTTGAAAATGGAGATGGTTTTAATAAGTTATCTTTAAAAAAACTATTTTGAAAAAATATTAAGTTAATTTTTTGATTTATTTTTAAGTTTTTAATTTATATTTTTTGGACTTTATGATTTTATCTATTATCATCTATTTTAATCTTATTCAGCGTTATTTTGAGATTGAAAATAGTACAAAACCAGAGGATATTTCTGAAAAAATCTCAATTATAAGAGAGCTTGGGTATTCTGAAAAAGCAGATAGAGTTGAAAAAACTTTTAAACAAAATAGCAATAAAGAAAATATTGGTTTAAAAAATGATTCAGAGGGGAGTTTAAAATCAAATAATTTTGATAATGAAAAAAAAATAAAAAATGAGGGGGCTTTAAATTCAGAAAATCTTAAAGAGAAAAGTGATATAAATCATGATTTACATAATCATGAACATGTTTTTTTTACACACATAGAATCAGTTGTTATTTCAGAGTATTTTGCTAGAAATGAGCTTTCAAAAGTTGCAAATCTTTTAACTAAAGCTCTTTTTGAAGATAAAAAAGTTGATGATTACAATCTATTTATTTATGGAGTAACGCTTTATAAACTAAACTATACAAAAGAGGCAACTGATGTTTTTTTCTCTTTGGAGAAAAAAATATCTGAAAACTCAAAAGAGAAACCTCTTTTTGGAGGAGAGTTATATCACTTTCTTTTAAAACTCACTCCTAATAAAAAAGATTACTATATAGAGTTAATTAAAGAGAGATATCCAAAATATTTAGAATATAATGATTTATGAAAAAACCAAAAATATTAATGATTCATACTGGTGGAACTCTATCTATGGAGCAAGAGGTTGGAGGAGCTTTAGCATCAAGAAATCTTGCAGAAAAAATTGATTCTGTTCTTCCAGAACTAAAAAAAATTGCAGATATAGAGCATATTCAGATTTTCTCAATTGATAGTAGCTCAATTGAGATAAAACATATAAAAACTCTTGCAGATACACTTAATAAACATAGAGACTCTTTTGATGGTTTTGTTGTTACACATGGAACAGATACAATGGCCTATACAGCCTCTGCTATCTCTTTTATGTTTAGAAATTTTAATAAACCAATTGTTCTAACTGGTGCCCAAAGACCTCTAAGTGAGGTAAGAAGTGATGCAAGAATAAATCTTATTGATGCTATTACAATAGCTTGTAACCCAAATATAAACGAGATTGTTATTGTTTTTAATTCAACTGTTTTTAGAGGAACAAGAGCAACAAAATATAAAATAAGTGAGTATGATGCTTTTGTATCTCAAAATATTCCTCCACTTGCAAAACTTGGTGTTACAATTGATTTTAATAAAGATGTTAATATAAAAAAAGGAATTTATAAATATTATCCAGATTTAGATAGTAATATTGCAGTTTTTAAACTTTTTCCAGGTGTTCAATTTGAAAATTTACACTTTTTAAAAGAGCCTAATGCAATAATTTTAGATGCATTTGGTTCTGGAAATCTGGCACCTAATAAAAATTTAATCACATATATAAAAAAACATCAACATATTCCAATTATAATTCATAGCCAAGTTCCTGTTGGAAGAGTTAATTTAAATCTGTATGAGGCTGGTGTTATTCTAAAAAAACTTGGAGCTGTTGGAGCTGGAAATATAACATTTGAGGCACTAATTTTTAAAACTATGCATCTTTTATCTTATACAAAAAATAAAAGGCAGTTTATAAAATTGATACCAAAAAATCTGGTTGGAGAAATTGATTACTAAATGTCATAATTTAAGAGGGGTTTATTATGAGAATAGGTCTTTTGGGTGGTGGTAGCTGGGGAACAACTCTAGCTAAAGTTCTTGGTGAAAAAGGACATGAAGTTATAATTTGGGCTTATGAGGAGGAGGTTGCAAAATCTATAAATAGTGAAAATGAGAATAAACTATTTTTACCCGATTTTAAGCTTCCAAAAACAGTAACTGCAACAAATTCTCTTCAAGAGGCTATTAAAGATGTTGAAATGCTTGTTAATGCTCTTCCATCAACATTCGTTCGTTCTATTTTTAATAAGATAAAAGAGGATATTCCTCTTTATATACCAATTGTTTCAGCAACAAAAGGGATTGAAACAGATACATCTTTTTTAATTTCAGAGATTTTAGAGGATGTTTTACATGAAAAATATCACTACTATTTAAGTTTTCTATCTGGTCCCTCTTTTGCAAAAGAGGTTTCTTCTCATCATCCAACACTTGTAACAGTTGCATCAATAAATACAAAACTAGCAAAAAGAGTTCAGGAGATATTTGCAACAAACTACTTTAGAACATACACAACAAATGATGTTACAGGAGTTGAGATTGGAGGAGCATTGAAAAATGTTATAGCTATTGGTGCTGGAGTTGTTGCAGGATTAGGTTATGGAACAAATACAACAGCAGCATTAATAACAAGAGGATTAGCAGAGATGACTCGTTTTGCAATAGCAAGAGGGGCAAATCCATTAACGCTTTCTGGTTTAAGTGGATTGGGAGATCTTGTTTTAACATGTAGTAGTTCCCTTTCAAGAAATTGGAGTGTAGGTTATAGGCTTGGTTGTGGTGAATCATTAAGTGAAATCCTTAAAAGTATGAGAATGATTGCTGAAGGGGTTCAAAATAGTAAATCAGCCTATTTAGCAGCAAAAAAAATCAATGTAGAGATGCCAATTTTTACAACAATGTATAAAGTTCTCTATGAAAATTTATCAATTACAGAGGCTGGAGAGTATTTAATGGGACGCTCTTTAAAACAGGAGATATACTAATATCATTTTCCTAAAATAAAAAACAGACAATAATCTGTTTTTATAAACAATAAAAAATTTAATAAGTTTAATAACTAAGCTTTGAAGAATATTTAT
>DYRY01000040.1:16262-20273 GCA_020718465.1 Anaeromyxobacter dehalogenans
TATTTATGAAAAAAAGAGAACCATTAACATTTGAATTAACACCACTTATTGATGTTGTTTTTATTTTGTTAACTTTTTTTTTAGTTGCAACAACAATGAAAAAAAATGAAAAAGCTCTGAATTTAGAGCTTCCAAATCATGGTAATAATATTGAAAAAGAGCTTAATAATACTCTATTGATTGAACTTTCTATTGATAAAATTGCTATAAATGGTGAAATAATAAGTTTTGAAAATTTTGAAATAACTATTTCAAAACTAAAAAGAGAGGATTCAATATCTCTATATATTGACAAAAATGTTGTTTATGAAAGAGTTTCAGAGATTTTAAAACTTTTACAAAAACATAATTTTAATAAAATATCTTTTATTCAAAAAGAGTTTTGATAATTATGGTTTTTCAATTAAGAAAAAATATTTTATGAGTTATCTACCTTTGAAAAAAAACATAACTCCAACTGTTTTTATAAAAATAATAATATCCAACATAAGATTATTATGTTTTATATAATATAAATCATATTGAAGTTTTTCAAAAGCATCATCTATTGATGCTCCATATTGAAACTCAACTTGTGCCCACCCAGTAATTCCTGGTTTTACAAGATGTCTGATTTTATAATAAGGGATTTTTTTCTCATATTCATCTACAAGTTTAATCCACTCTGCTCTTGGACCAACTAAAGACATCTCTCCTTTTAACACATTTATAAATTGAGGTATCTCATCTACTCTTGTTTTTCGTATAAAATTTCCAATTTTAGTTATTCTTGAGTCTCCTTTTGCTGTATATAAAGGACCCTTTTCTGATCCAACTCTCATTGAACGAAATTTTATAATTCTAAATATCTTACCATTTAAACCAACTCTATCTTGCAAAAAAAATATTGGTCCTCTATCCTCAAACTTTATTAATAACATTATAATTAACATTATTGGAGAGGCTAAAATTAATCCAATAGTTGAACCAAATATATCTATAATTCTTTTTATATTTTGAAAAAATCTACTATAAATAGAGTAGAAATCGGAATTTATAAACCAGTTATTATTGATATATTTTATTGGCACCTTACCAGTTAAAGATTCATAAATATCAGCCATATAAACAACTTTATAACCCTTTAATTTCATATTCACAACATATTGAAGTAGAAGATCATCCTGTTCTAACTCTTGTGCTAATATAATTAAATTAACATCATTTGTTTTTAGAGTATTTTCTATATTATCAATATCTCTATAGATATATTTGGGATCTAAATCCTCATAGTGTGATTTTTCATAATCAATATACCCTTTTAATTTATATAAAAATGGATACTTATCAACACAATCACCAATAATTTTAGCCTCTTTTCCAGAACCAATAATCATAACATTTTCAATTGATTGTGTTGTAAATTTATAAAGTATGATTCTAAATATATAAACTAAAATAAGAATTAAAAATGAGAGATAAACAAGTGCTCTTGGATTAAACCTCCAAAGTGGAAGATAGTATGAAATTGCACTTGAAAATAGACCAGCAGTTCCAATAGAGAATATTAATCGTATTAAAAACTCCAATGAAAATGGATTTTTTTCTGTGATTGATAGAAGTAAAAAAAGATATATAACAAATGTAAATACTGTTGCACCTGTATACAAATTAAAAAGATTCTCTATCCAACCATAAGCTATATAGTGGCCTACATAAAATGAAGATAATATTATAATTGTATAAAATAGAAGAAGAATTGGGTCTTTTTTTATTTTTCCCACAACTTTTAATCCTCATCAGAAATTAATTTTGTTATTGTTTGTTCTGCTCTTGCAATTATAACTTTTTCAAAACGCTCTTTGAGAGAGTGATATGTTTGAATCAGTTTTTCTAGAGCATCTTTATGAAAAAAGATAACTTTTGTCTCTTCAAATGCTGTTACTGTTGCTGTTCTTTTTGCACCAGTTAAAGCAGCAACCTCACCAATAATTGCACCAGTCTCTAATCTTGCAAGCTCTGTTGGTATTCCATCTTTAAGAGTACTAACAGAAACTGAACCAGATACAACCATGCAGAAACGATCTCCACTATCTCCCTCCTTTAAAATCACATCACCTATTTTATAGGTTCTTATAACTGCATTTTCAAATAGGGTTTTAAATCCATTTGCATCAAGCTCACGAAACATAAAATTACTTAAAACGATTTTAATATAATCTTTTTGGTCAGACATACTCTGCTCCTTAATAAACACAATCAATATTATAAAAAAATATAAAAAGAGTCAATCATATTTTAACAAAATAGAGTTTTAAAATCAATCTCTTTTAATTTTTTAATTTTATCTAAAATAAAAAAAATATAGTAAAGATTATTTTGTTTTTTTAGATATTTTTCCACTATTTGAAATTGAAATCTCTGTATTTGGAAAATCCTCTTTTGTAAGGCGAGATATCTCTTTAGTAGCAGAATGATTTGAATCAAACTCAACAACACCTCTACCAATCTGTTTAAAAGATATAATTTCACCAGAAATAAAAGAACCATCATCAGAAAGATCTATTAGTGCAAATGGTGCATATCCGGCTTTACCTTTAAGATTGAAGCGACCATATGTACAGAAATTTCCCAAACTATATAAAATTAATCTATTTTTATACAACTCTGTTCCACGTGGAACATGTGGACCATGTCCTATAACAATATCTGCTCCTACATCAATAACCGCATGTGAAAAACTTTTTAAATCACCTCTATTCTCACCAAGATATACCTCCATACCATCAACAACATTTGAGGCATTTTTACCTTCAGCACCACCATGAAATGATACAATAACAATATCTACCTTTTTAGATAACTCTTTTACTAAACGTGATGCCTCTGGGAGATCATTAATACTATATGTTCCCCAATTTGGAGCAAAACCAATCATTCCTATTTTTTTTCCTTTTTTTTCAATTATTGCAATATCACCAACTATACCAGAGTATGCAATTTCTGCTTTTTCAAGAGTTTGTTTTGTCTCTTCTCTACCTTTTTCTCCAAAATCTCCAGAGTGATTATTAGCTAAATTTAACAAATGAAATCCTGCCTCTGTAAAATTTTTTATATATGATGTTGGGGTTTTAAAAGCATAGCAATTTTTAGGATTACTACATTTTTTATGTAAAGGAGCCTCATCTGCAAGTGGTCCCTCTAAATTTCCAAAAAGAACATCTACTTTTTTGAAATATTTATGTGCTATTTTCATAAGTTCATTTCCATTTTTATCTGGAAGATAGCTTTCATCTGGATAGCTTGTTCCTAACATTATATCACCAACAGCTCCAATAGTAATAAATTTTTCAGCTCCCAAAATGTTAAAAGATAGTAAAAATAGTAAAAAAGTTTTCATAATATCCTCAAAATAGTAAAACAAATATTAAAACAAATATTAAAACAGTTTATTTAATATAATATTCTAAATAGTATTTCAAATATTGTTTTTAATGATTTTTTTGTTTATTTTTTGTTTTTAAAATAAAAAAGGGAAGATAATCTTCCCTTTTTTATTAATATTATTTTAAACTATTTTTCAAGTTTGGAGATTAAAGTATCTCATCCTCTGAACGAACAACTTCCATCTCAAGTTTTGAGTAGTTTTGAATACCTGTTCCAGCAGGAATTAAACGTCCCATAATAACATTCTCTTTTAATCCCATAAGATAATCTATTTTCCCATGAATTGCTGCCTCTGTGAGAACTTTTGTTGTCTCTTGGAAAGATGCAGCAGAGATAAAAGACTCTGTTGTTAATGCTGCACGGCTAATACCTAAAAGAAGAGGTTTTGCAGTTGCTGGTCTTTTACGAAGTTTGAGAAGTTTCATTTTCTCATCTTCAAATCTAAAGCGGTCAATATTCTCTTCACTTAAGAAAACGCTATCTCCAGCATGGATGATTTGAACTTTTTTAAGCATCTGACGAACAATAACCTCAATATGTTTATCATTAATTGCAACACCTTGACTGCGATAAACTTTCTGAATC
>DYRY01000206.1 GCA_020718465.1 Anaeromyxobacter dehalogenans
AATAACTTAGAAATCATTCTAAGGAACTATCATGTACCGTTTTACCACTCAAGGAACTCGCCATTTAATTTGTTAGCCGATACTTTTAAAAACTATGTCGCTATAGTAAAGTCTTGTCTAAGCAAAGATATCGTAACAGATATAGTCCAAAGCTTAGGCTTTGAAGTAAACCGCCAATCAAAATTCGCAATCCGAGAGGAGCAAACACCATCTGCTTCTATTAGCCCAAATGGATATATCAAAGATTTTGGAGGGGATTTTAGCGGAGATGTTATCTCATTTGTACAACATCAAAACAACTGCAATTTTGTAGAAGCCATTAATCTTGTAGCTCCATTTGCATCAGTAGAGCCATTGAGTCATGAACAAAATTGCCATACTCCAAAGCCTCTTCCTGTTGCACCACAAAAACAACCACCTGTAAATGAAAATCTTGAATATGCCAAAGCAAAAAAGCGACAGCATAAAGCAGACATCACACCAGAGCTACGGCTCAAAGGGTCACAAGAGTTATATCCACACATCACAAGCACAGAAGGTTTAGAGCGTATCAACCACATGTTTGGATGGAGTAAATATCATAATTCACTTACAATAGAAATACCAGAATGTAGCGTAATCAGAAGGGATAACCATGGCAATAAATGGAGAGCCATCAAAGGCAATCATAGAAACTTCATAGTGTCCAATATCAATCCAGAAGATGAGTATGTCTATCTTTATAGCGGTATGGCTGAAGTGATACCCTTAGAGCTTATGAACCTCTCCTATATAGGTTTACAGTCAGACACGCAATACAAAAAAATTCCTCCTGAATTAATTCAAGCCACAAAAGGAAAAACTGTTTGCATTCTTGAAGAAAATGACCCAGCAAGTCAAATACTAAGCCAACAACTCTTGTCAGTATTTGATAAAGTAAAAATCATCAACATGGTACAACTTGCAGGAGTTACAGATACAACCTTAGCAGAATACAAAGGGTATGACTTTAGGGACTTAGTAAACAAACTCCAATCATTTGAAATAGCAAAAGCGTATCTCCAAAGTGCAACCTATTCCACCCCAACACTCCAAAAGCCACCGCATAAAGGGATAAGAATCATCCCATATTTGGGCAAATACATCTCTAATCAAAATGAAGTAAATATTGGAGAACTTGAGCAAGGGGTTGTCGTAGCAGTTACAGGAAGCGGTAAAACTCATGCTTTTGAAAATCAACCAAATACGCTTATCTTAGTGCCGAGAGTTGCTCAAGCTTCGGTATTCAAAGGGGACAATACAGATTTCTTAATACATACAATACAAGAAAAAGGAGCAATTATCACTTTTGATAAGTTTTATGGACATTATCACCAAAGTCGAGAATTTAGGCTATTAGTCCAAGATAAAAAGATACGAGTGATAGTTGATGAAGCACACATGCTTTTATCCCAAAATAATAAAAAGAATAAACTTATCTATGAACTTGATGCTTTGTTTCTAAGCGGTACAATAGAAAACTTCTTTAAACCGAATTTGCCTCATTATAAATTCAAACCAGAAGCACCTATCAAAATGTATTATACAGATGGGAAAATACCAGACTTTGAAAATGGTTTTTATCACATAGACAAAGCAAAAGCTCTTATGTCAAATTATTCAAATAACTGCTTTGTAGGAGCAGAACACAACTTTAATAACCTCGATATACAAAACCATACAAGTGGAAAAGTTTTTGCTACAAGTGCCGCAAGAGAGGGCATATCATTAAACAAAGAGAGTACAAACTATGATGGAATTGTCGTTGTTGCAGAGCATACTCATTTATGGAGTGTTAAAGATACCATTCAAGGGTTACAGCGTGTAAGAGATGATGTTCCAAGAGTCATCACAAAGCCAATACAAAATAAGAAAGAAACATACTATACCATAGAATATTTTATGGATATAGCACGAAAATATGCAGCAGAAAAACATATCAATGCAATTATGGGAGAGTTTTATTCCGATTTTATCAAAGCAGTGTTTAAACCAAATGACTACACCATGCCATCAGAATATGACATAGCGTGTTATCTTGCAAAACTAACAAAAGACCATTACGATGAAGATTTGTATAGCTTTGAGCCTTACGAAGGGGAATTTCAAGAGTTAAAGATACAAACTAAGATAGCTCATGCAGATACAGAAGATACAAAAAATGCAGAAGCTATTGAAACGATAGATGGTATTGAATATCTCTATCCTGTAAAAGATACAGTAAAACTTCTGAAATGGAAAGCGTTGTATCTCTCTGGTACAATTGATATATTGATGAAATATACAGAATGGACTTCCATGGATTTTCTATTTAAAGATTCAGCAATAGGTAAAAAAATAAAATTTCAATACAACCTTATCCATGCAGATGCCATTAAAAAAGGAAAGAAAAAAAGTTATAGAAAATATGATTTATATAAACTTTTAAGAGCGGTGTTTAAAATAGAGATGGCAGATAGCCATGGTAATATAATTCAAAGGGTAAATCATAAAAATATAAAAGATTTACATATAAGAATTATTGATAGGTGTAGCGTTACTCTAAAACCTCTCAATTCAGAAGAATTAAGAGCATCTATTCCCTTAGAAGTAATGGACACTAATTTTGTGACCTTTTCCCAAGATTTAGGCGTTTTAGAGGCTTCAAGTAATCCAGCTCAAAATGAGGCTAAAAATAACACTGAAATAGTGGAATTTTTGAACAAAGAATACTCAAAAGAGAGTGTTGAAAGTTTAAATAATTCGACACTTGTAAATTCGATAATTGATTTGGATAAAGAAGCGATTGAAACTCAAGATACATGTGTGAATAGTGTTGAATATGAAGAGATTGATTCACATTTAAATGAAAAATATGATGAAGAATTCATGGGAATTGATTATAGAGATGATGGAAGAATATCTTTTTTCATAGATGATTTTGATAAACCAGCAAGGAAGGTTCAAAAGATAACTGTTGAAGAGAACTTACGCCATTATACATTATTTGGTGAATCCCAATATTTAGGTTTTCATGAGCATTTTGATACAATGCCTGAAAGAGAAAAACTTTCTTCTCAAAATAGCTTTGGAAATAGAATAAAGATTGTGAACCACCCTGCCATTCACAGCGGAACTTCTTAGAAAGGGTATTTTTGCCCTAAATACTGATACAATTCAGAGATATACGCACTATAAAAAATGCTAAAGGAGTTACATGGCAAAAAAGAAAAAGAATCCAATCGATAAAGATGCACTTTTTGTATCCGCTATCAATGCAATAAGTGGATTAACCTTTGAACCAGACAGAGCAGAAGATTTTAAAACACAAGCAGTTACAGCACTTGAAACATTGCGACCTAAAAAAGTAAAAAGTGAAGCGGATTCACATACAGCAGTTTTTATCATGATAATCTCACAGCTATCAGGACATATTGACATCGAAACTAAAGCGTTAGAATCGTTGAGAGTATCAAAATATCATGAACTTTTTTTGGAGATATCACAAATAGACTTTGCACATGTAATACTCAATGAAGATTTATTAAAAACTGTAACAACTATACTCCTTGGGGAAGTTGAGTTATCAGAATGTAAGAGTATAGAACAAGTCACTAAAGAGATTCAAGACTTTGCAGCAGAACTCAAAGAGAAAGTAATGCAAGTAGATGAGGACTCTTAATTCATAAAGTATCTAGGAGTCTGTCGGACTCAATTTCAAAATATTGGGTACAAGAGCTTTTTTTGCTTATGAGTTGCTAACGAAGATTGAAATAGTATTATAGGGCTTCCTGTAACTTATGGCTTGCTTGAAAAACATGTATTTTACTGAACTTCGCTACAGTCCGACAAACTCCTAATAAAGCATAGCTCAATCATATCTACCTCTTCAAAAACTACAGCAGTACCTAAAAAACAACTCTCTTTGTTTGATTTGCTAGAGCAGGAGGTAGCATGATTGACAACATGTTAAAAAAAAGATGGTAAAATATACCATAAGAAAACAATAGGAGTATAAAATGGTATTAGCTCAACAAGAAAAAGTAACCATTACTTTGCCTACTCAAATAAAAGAAGAGGTAGCAAAGCTTAAAGATGAGATGAAAATCTCAATGAATAGTATCTATCAAACTGCCATACAAGAGTATGTAAAGCAAAAAAATAGAGAAAAATTAAGACTTGAAGCTTCGCAAATGCTAGAGGAATATAAAACAAATCCTGAGATGATAGAGCTTTGTAATTTTGAGGAGGATATAATTGAATACTAAAGATATTTATTTAGTCGATCTCAATCCTACAAAAGGTGCTGAAATAAATAAAGCAAGACCTTGTATTATTGTCAGTAATGATGATGTTGGTGTTTTACCTTTAAAAATAGTTGTACCCTTAATTGGTTACAAAGAACATCAT
>DYRY01000207.1 GCA_020718465.1 Anaeromyxobacter dehalogenans
CATTTGCCTATAATCTTTTGCTAAAAAAAGTGCATGGATGAAGAGATTCATCCACTTTCTCATATTTTAATGCAAACTAACAAACATTTTAATAATTGACAAAATATGACCATATATATCACTATACTTCTCTTACAAAAATTCAGGAGGATGTTACATGAGTAAAGAAAAACTTGTCGAGTTATTGGAAAATGTTGATAAGGCTCTTAAAAGAAGTGCCTCTTCTCCTTGGGATGAGTATGTGCCTTTTGTTTCTCACGGAAGTACTCATACAGCATTCTTAACCAATGAAATTGGAGAGCCTTCATTGTATAACCATTTGTGTTATAAATTGATGGTTGCAACTGATCAAGAAGAATTCAATTTAATCATTAATTCTCCTGGTGGTATATTAGATTCTGCATTTATGATTGCGGATGCCATTGAACACTCTAAGGCAAAAGTAAAATGTAAATTAGCGGGAACGGTTGCTTCAGCAGCTACTATTATAACAATGTCTTGTAAGGAGATTGAAACTTCTAATAATCTTGCGTTCATGATTCACAACTACAGCTCAAGTGGAGCTCAAGGCAAGGGTCACGAAATGAAGGCGCGCCAAACATTTATTGACAGAGAGCTCAATAAATCTTTCAAGAAATATTACCTTGGATTTTTATCTGCCCAAGAGATAGAAGATGTGATTGAAGGCAAAGATATCTGGCTCAATTCAGAAGAGGTAGAGGAAAGATGGCAGCAAAAACGCTGCCTCTAGGCCCCAATATCTTCGCTTCTACATTTTGTTTCCCCATATAGTATTTATAAGCTTTTAATTTTTATTGATAGTCATAATATGTCTATTTGTATCTTTATAATGTCATTAAATATCATAAGGAGTTAGAATGAAAGTATCGTATCACGCAGCTCAGAGATTCTTAGAGCGTGTTGTCAATCAACTTGAGTTTTCCAAAATGGATATCTACAATACGCAAGACTATCTTGAGGTTTTGTTAAAAGATGTGGTTATTTCTTCTTATAAAAGACAATTTGCTTTACCTAACTTTCAACGCTTCGTTGGAATTTATCAAGAAGATGTATTAGTTACCATCATCCCAAAAGATAAAAAACAATTACGCCCTTCTAATAAATTCAAAAAATACACCTACATAGGAGATTAAGATGTTTGATGATGCACAAAAAGAGTTTGATAAGAGTTTAAGGGCTATGGCAGAGAACAGTTTACTCAAAAAACTTAACAGCCAAGGAATTAAGCGAGCAGATATCTCAAGTGAAAAATTTGAAGAATTACTTGTAGATGAAATTGGGATTTTAAAAGCAGATGGTAAAAAAGTAGGTGCAGGGGTAGGCATCGGGATTGTGCTTTCACTCATTACGGGTGGGATTTTTTAAAAGGAGCTGGTATGAGTGTTATAAAAGAGATATGGCAAGGATCAAAAATTCTCACAAAATGTGCTTGGCTTGGGAGTAAGTTTGTTATTAAAAACACACCAGCAGCTCTTGGAATGCTATGGGAAGTAAAAAAAGAGATCAACTCTGCCCTTGCTCAAGGATTGCATGATGTAAAGATTGAGTACAAACGCAATCAACTGGAAAATAAAATCAATCAACTCAATTCACCCATCAAGCCCATAAATAATATGGATGATATTGCGATTAGAATTAATGATGCTGTAAAAAAAGCACAAGATGCTGCAAAAGAAGGAAGAGGCAATGCTTGAAGTTTTAACACAAACCATGACAAAAATTGAAGATACCTCCAATATGCTCACTAAAACATACGATACCTATATTCGAGAAAAGGCTATAGAGATGGTTAATGCCAAACTAGAGGAGAATAAGATTGATGTCGCGAAGGTTGAAAATAATGATTATGAAGCAATGGTCAATGATTCCTGTAAAGATATCAAAGAAAAATATGCGAAGCGTGTATCACAAGGGTTAATGGCTATTATGGGCATTGATTTTTTATTAGGATAAAGCCATGTTTACCTTTCTATTTAAAACAACCACTTATTTCATTCTTTTAAAAAAGTTTCGTCATCAGATTATCTTAGTGATCGCATCACTTATTGGCATAGCCCTTATTAATGGTATCTACGAAGATATCTACAAAGTAGCCAAGGTGTCCCAAAAAGAAAGCCTGTTTGTTTTATTGCTCATCAAATGGTTTTTAGTGCTTTGTATTGTGGGCTACAACCTTTATAGACTTAAGCAGATTAAGTTAAGCGATGAAGAGAAAAACGAGATTTTATCATCTGAGCCAAAAGTATATCCACCTACCATCCAAAAATTGTTAGACAAAAAGACACTGCTTTCAACAACAGATTTAATTATAAAAAAATATAAAATATAAATATTTTAGATAGACAATATATGTCTATCTAATCTCTTATACTTCTTTTATCAAAACAATAAAGGGAGACAAAATGGGAGCATTTGGATACGCAAAAAGCAAAGAGAAAACTACTTATGTTTCAGCCAACAACCATGGTTTCAATTACAGTGAACAAAAAGCACTTAGAAATGGTTTTGAAGTTATCTACGATGAAGATGCTTATAACGGAAGATATTTTGTAAAGAATGGCAAAAAATGGATTCACAATATTGGTGCTTTAAAAGGACAATTGGGTATCAATAATGATTTTGCCCTTAAACAAAGTGGTTACGATGTTGACGCTTACTATGCGTGTCGTTAATTAAAAAGGGATAGTATGAGAATTTTAACACTACTGATTGTACTCATTTTTACTCTACAAGCCAAAGAGGCTTTATACCTCAATCTTCCAAGTGCTTATCCTTCCAAAAAAACTGAAACAACCTTTGGAAAAGAGCTTATAGGACACATAAAAGGGAGCCAAAAAGAGATTCAATTTGCAATTTATGGTCTAAGAGGACAAGATGAGATTTTACTGGCTTTGATTGATGCAAAAAAAAGAGGTGTCAAAATACAAGGCGTAGTCGATAGCGATTCGCATGGTAAAAACTATTATGAAGATACTCATCGTTTGTATACTCTCTTTGATATCAAAAGCGATCACAAAAGCTCTATCATGCACAACAAATTCTTTGTTTTTGATCGAAAAATCGTATGGACTGGCTCATCAAACATCAGCGATACTGGTACCGGTGGGTACAATGCCAATAATGTCGTAGTCATTGAAGATAAAACAGTAGCAAAAATCTATCATGAAGAGTTTGAGCAAATGTTTAAGAATAGCCATTTTAATTCAAAAAAGAAAGCCACCCTTTACACTGGGATAAAAACTTCTGATTCCATCATTACCCTCAGTTTTTCGCCTAAATCATCGACCTATGAAAATTATATTGAGTCTCTTATTCGTGATTCAAAAAAGTATATCTATATTCCTGTCTTTTATCTCACTCACAAACCATTGAGCGAAGAGCTTATAGCGGCTCATAAAAGAGGTGTGGAGATTAAAATCATCCTAGATGCAAGTGCTGCTAAGAACAAATACTCAACACACACTATCTTAAGAGAAGAAGGAATAGAGGTGAAAGTTGAAAACTTTGGTGGAAAAATGCACGCAAAGTCGATGATTATTGATGATAGGTTTATTATCAGTGGATCAATGAATTTTACCAAAGCAGGGGAGAGCAAAAATGATGAAAACACTGTAATTATTGAAAATGCTTTACTTGCCAAACAATACAAAGAGTATTTTATAGAATTATGGAGGCATATACCAAAACGCTATCTTAAAATCGACCCAAGTCCAGAGGGTTTTGAGAGTGGGAATTCATGCTTTGATGGGATTGACAATAACTTTGACAAAGCTATTGATACCCAAGATCCTCATTGTCAAAAGAATTCATGGGTTAATTAACTCTGAGACAAAATATGTCTATAATAATAGATAAACTACTTAAAATAAAATAAAAGGAAAGATGTTATGTCACTCATTACCAATCAAACTGCTCGCGTATTAGAGCTTTTAAAACGATTTAACGATGGTCAAAAGGTATGTATTGATACTTTAGAAAAAGATGAACTCTGGGAAGACAAGAGTGAAAAGACCATTCGAAGAGATCTTGATGTGATTAAAGAGTATTTTCCAAATGCATTTGAACTCATACGAGGAGGAAAAGGAGAGAGAGGATGCTATAAAGCGATCACTCAATCCACCTTTGATAATTTTCTAAAACCTGATGCACTCTCATTACTGATTCAAACTTTTCATATTGCTCAGCGTAGTGATCTATTTGATAGCTTTGATATGAGTTCTGATGAGCGAAGAATCTTAGACAGTAAAGTCAATCAAGTCAATAAGTATTATGAATTTAAAAACAAGCCTTTAGAGAGTAAAAAGGATGACTATAAACTCTTTAAAAAATTAGAAATAGCTATTGAATTGCAAAAATATATTATTTTAGAATACCCCGATAAAA
>DYRY01000041.1:0-15197 GCA_020718465.1 Anaeromyxobacter dehalogenans
AACTACTTTTTTCATGTAAAAACAAAAAAAAACTTAATTCAAACTACTTTTTTCAATATAATCAACATTTCTACAATCTAAACTATTAGAATCAAAATAGTTATACTTATCAAAAATAGTTTTTCCTTCTTTATTAACTAAATTTATATCTAAACCAACAGTATTAATAAGATAATGATATAATTCATAATTATATCTTGCAAAAAATAGTAATGATTCTTTATAATTTTAGATATTGATATAGATAAATCATTTTTAAAATACAAATATTCTATTAGTTTAAAAACATTAATATATGCTTCAAAAAAATCATAACTTAACTTATCAAACCTATTAATAATATCTGAAGATAAGGAGTTAAACAGAATTAAGTTATTATTCTCTATTGCTACTTTAGTAATTTTTGTTATTTATAATAAATAAGAAACCATTTGATTTTTATTATAGAAATTAATATTTAAATTGGAATCACTACCTATTTATAGATCTTCCAAGAATACCATCTGCTGGATTTAGTGTTGCAGCTTTGAACGCAGGATAGATTGTTGACAAAATAGAGATAAAGAGTGCAATAAAAATAACAGAGGTAAACTCCCAGATATTTATTGAAATTGGAATGTAAGTGATGTTGTATATATCAGGATTTAACTCAATATCTATTGATGAGATTCCAAAAAGAATTAAAAATGCTATTAAAATACCAATTAGTATTCCCAAAAAGCCAATCATCCCCCCCTCAAACATAAAGAGTTTAGTGAGTTCCCATTTAGACATACCAATAGCTTTCAAAAGAGCAATATCTTTCTCTTTCTCTGTAACAAATATTAATAATGTTCCTATTATACTAAATGAGGCAAGAATTATAATAATTACCATCACTAGACCAATAAAAAACTTTTGATACTGAAGTGAACGAAATAGATTTGAGTACATCTCCTTAAATGTAGATACAACATAAGGATAGTTGCCAAGTTTTGATTTAATACCTTCTGATATAGAGTCTACATCTTTTATATTTTCAATTTTAACCTCAATCCCTTTAACTTTTCCCTCTGTATCAAAAAGTTTATAGGTTTCATCAAGAGATATATATACATAGTTGTTATCAAAATCATACATTCCTGTATTAACAATTCCAACAACCTCAAATGTTATAACTTTTGGAAAAGAGGAGACTCTTCCCTCTTTATCAAATGGAAATGTTATTGTTACAGTATCTGATATATTAAGCCTTAATGACTCTGCAAGTGCACTACCAAGAAAAACAGATGGTTTATCATTCTCTTTTAATTTTAAAAAAGCATTTTTTGGAGATAACATTGAGCTTATATCTGCAACAGATCCTATTGTCTCAATATCAACTCCTTTCATTTGAGCACCTCTATCCCCATTTTCAGATGATATAAGAATTTGATAGTATGTCATTGGTGTTGCACCAATAACCCCTTTAACTGTTTTTATTCTATTAATATCTTCACGATAATTATCTAAACCACCATACTTGCGAACAAATATCTGTCCAGAGTGAGATAGAATCTTCTCTTGATAGGCTTTTTGAAATCCTGATGTAATTGAAAGTACAACAATCAGAGCTGCAACCCCTATTGATACCCCTAATATAGAGACAAAAGCAGAGAAGTTTGTAAAGAAGTGGCGTCCTTCAGATAACAGATGTTTTTTGATTATAAATTTTTTTAAGCCCACTTAGATATACCCAACTACTTTAAAAGATCTTTAAATGATTCAACTTCAAAATTACCATTGTATGGTTTTCCATCAAGATAGAATGTTGGAGTTCCCTGAATACCTAAATCTTGTGCCTCTTGAAGCTCTCCAAGAATAAAATTCTTAGCTTCATCAGATTTTAAACATTTTTCAAACTCCACTTTGTTAAGTTTTAACTCTTCAGACCATAATTTAAAGTTTGCATCATTAAGTTGCCCATGATTTGCAAATAGTTTGTTATGATACTCCCAAAAATTACCCTGTTTTTGTGCACAATATGATGCAACAGAGGCAGAAAACGCATTTTGATGAAAAGAGAGAGGGAAGTGTTTAAAATATACTGTAACTTTTTCAGGATACTCTTTTTGTACTTTCTCTAAAACATCTGAAAATTTTGAACAATATGGACACTCAAAATCGGAAAAAACAACAAGAGTATGAGAAGACTCTTTTTTACCAATTAATGGAGAATTTTTTAGATTTATCTCAATTGATGGAAGCTCTGGTTCAGGAATATTTAGAAGTACTTTATATTTTGCATATAACTCCTCCATTAACTTTTTTGCCACAGCCTGTTGATTCATTTGAATTTGATAGGCTTTAAGTTTATCTTTTACCTGTTCAAATGTTGCACCACCAAGATTAGATTTAAATTGTTCAAAAGTTTTTTTCAACTCATCATCAGTTGGGGTTGATGTTTCTTTTAAAACAGACTCCATATATTTTTGAATTGAGTCAAAACCTTTTGCTTTTGCCTCAATATTTAACATTTTTTCAGAAACATATCTTGAAGCTGTTTGAGCTAAAAACTCTTTCTGTTTTTGGAGTTGTTGAATATCCTCCATTTTAACTTTGTTTTGATTCTCTTTAACAACATCAGCCCAAGTTATATTTGTAGATCCAAAAGAGGCAATAATTAAATCATTTGTGAGTGGTTTTGGTTTTTCTCCTGATAGTTCAGATTCAATTGCTATAGAAAGTTGTTCAATTGAAAACCCATCAACTTGAGAGCCATTTAGAAACATTGTTGGTGTTCCCTGAATCTCAAGAGATTCAGAGTATTTTATCTGTGATTCAACTTTTTCAAGCGCCTCTTTTGAGTTTAAACATGTTTTAAATTTATCTTTATTGAGGGATAAAGTATCTGCAATAATTAAAAATAGTTCCTCTGATATCTCTCCCTGTTTTTTGAAAAGAGTATCATGATATTCCCAGAATTTTCCCTCTTTTTGTGCACAATTAGAGGCAATAGCAGCTCTTTTTGCAAGTGGATGAAAATCAAGTGGAAAATGTTTAAATGCTATCCCTATATTTGGATATTTTTTATTAACTTCATGAATTAAATCAGCTGCTTTTGAACAAAAAGGGCATTGAAAATCAGAAATAATAGTTAAAATAATAGAACTTTTTGAGTCACCCATTATTGGAGCATCTTTTAGATCTATCTCTATTTTAGGAACATTAGCTTTAGGAAATGTTATTTTAAAGTTAAGAGATTTTTTTAACTCTTCAACATATTTTAGGGCAATCTCCTGTTTTTGAGAATCTTTTAGATATGTTTTAATTGTTTCTTCTGCATCTTGAAGTGTATTGATTCCCTGTTGTTTTAAATTTGCCTCATATTTTTTATAAAAACTCTCAATATCCTCTTTTGAAGGCTCTTTTGTTTGAGATGTTATTTTATCAAGTAACTCTTGATGATTTGCAAGTTTCTCCTCTTTTGCTTTCCACTCAATCATTTTTTTCATTGCATGTTGAGTTGCAGTTAGCTCATAAAACTGATGAAGCTCTTTTTTTGTTTTAGCATCTTGTTGTGAAAAAAGAGTTGGATACTCTTTTTCTAAATCAGATAAAAGAATTGGTTTTCCATCAAAAATACCAATTGCAGTTGATGATGTTACTTTCTGAAGAGATTCAGCTGGTTTTATAAGTTCATAATCACTATTTGTTGATTTTGAACTATCTTTTTGAGCCTCTGTTTTCTCATTTTTCTTAATATTTTGAGAATTTTTCTCAATATTTTCCACTTTTTTTTGTGGTTGATTATTTTTTACTTCACCTTTCTGGCATGATGCCACTAAAAGGATTAAAACAGATAGTAAAGCTAATTTCATATCCTTAACCTCATAAAACAAGAGTTATATTATAATTATTTGATTATTTATTGCAAGGTTAAAAAAAAGAAAAAAAAGTAGTCAACATTAGCTATTTTATCTCAATTGCTTTTATAAGTTCATTAATTTGAGCAGTAGGAAGTGGAGTTGTAAGTGAAAAAGTGTTTTTCCCATTTTTCCAAAAAATATAATGAAATTCTCCCTCCTGTTTTACATAGAAATCCACATTTTTTTCTGAAATTTTACGAAATTTTGAAAAATTCGGAGAGATTTCAACTTTTTTATATAAAACTTTTTCACCTCTATAGTGATAGAACATAAGTGGTGTTTTTTTATCACGTTGAATAAAAGCCCCCATTGGAGTCATTTTAAGCTCATTTTTATATTTTAGAAGTGGTAGTTTTTTACTACTATTTGTTGAGAGCCATTTTGATAATCTCTGTTCATTGTTTGAATAAACCTCCATTGGACTCTCAAAATCATCTCTATTTTCATCAATAATTGTTGTATAACCCATAAAAGATGGAGATATAAAAAGCAATAAAATGGCAACAGCTGTTGCAGTTGTATAAAATTTTGGTGTTTTTATTAATTCAGAAAGGGAAACTTTGAATTTGTGTTCTCTTTTTTTAAATATATTCTCTTTTAATGAGGTTGGAGCACAACATGGAGTTATATTTTTTTTAATAACATTTTTAAAAGATTCTTCATAATATAAAAGAGAGCGACAGGATTTACACTCTCTCATATGTAACTCCATATTTAATCTATCAGATTCAGATAGTTCACCATCAATATAGCTATAGATAAATGTTTCAAAATTTTTACAATCCATAATAGTACCATTAAAAATAGTTTGTTTAAATTACTTTGTTCTTAATATCTTTTATCAGCAAATTTTTTTATTCTTTAAAAAGATGTTAAGATAAACACTTAAAATATTTTTGT
This sequence comes from Anaeromyxobacter dehalogenans, assembly GCA_020718465.1. Lineage (GTDB taxonomy): Bacteria > UBP6 > JAFGXH01 > JAFGXH01 > JAFGXH01 > JAFGXH01. The sequence continues at coordinate 4,788 of DYRY01000041.1, forward strand.
AAAATCATTATTACAAAAAATCTTATATATAAAAGCAAAAACAAAAGAAAATATTCTACTATTTTTGTTAAAAATATGAAAATTTTTAATTTTATAAATTTTTTACTTACATTTTTTAATAATTTCAACTAATATTCAAATATTGAACTATTAAGTTTTTAATAAAAACTTAAAAAATAATCTTTTATTTTTTTTTAAGAAACAAAAAGATACTTTATTTTTAAGAAAAACAAAAGTGCTTATGATTTTATTATATTTATGAGGATATATATGTTTTTAACACTTTTTATTATCTCTCTTTTAGGGGGATTTTTATCTGGTTTTTTAGGACTTGGAGGAGCTTTAGTTATAATACCTTTGATGTTAACGATTCCACCTATTTTTGGAGTTGGAGTTTTAACAATGAAAACTGTTTCAGGACTATCAATGATTCAGGTGTTTTTTTCATCCTTATCAGGTGTGGTTATTCATAAAAAAAATAGATTTGTTCATATTGAATCACTACTTTATGTTGGCATTCCACTTAGTTTAGCCTCATTTATAGGATCATTTTTTTCAAAATATATATCAAATAGAACAATTTTAATAATTTTTGGAATAATGATATCTTTTACAATTATTGCTCTATTTGTAGGAGATAAAAAAAATAGTCAAAATGAGATAGAAAAAAAAAATTCAGAAATAGCTCAAAATGATATATTAGACTCTATAAAAATTAATAAAAAAATATCTATCTCAATTGGTTTATTTTCTGGAATACTATCTGGTATTGTTGGAGCTGGTGGAGGATTTATTCTGATTCCACTTATGATTAATGTTTTAAAAATCCCAATAAAAATAACAGTTGGAACAAGTTTAGGGGTTATTTTTATTGGTTCAATATCTGGTTCAATTGGAAAATTAATATCAATGCAGGTTGAATATGGTTTAATTCTACCTATTGTTTTAGGCTCCATTTTAGCCTCTCAATTTGGTGCAAAAGTGAATAAAAAAACATCTCCTAAAATAATATCATACACTCTTCAAACTGTTTTAATAATAAGTTTTATTCAGATTTTGACTAAAATACTAAAATATTAATATTTATAGCATTTTAAGAATCAAATTATACATATTATATTTTTTTTAATAAAACTAAAAAATAATTTAATTTTTATTGTGTAAAAAGAAAAATTTTAAATAGTTATAAAAAGCTTTGTTTTAAATAAAACAGATAGAAAATGGTTTGCATTTGATAGGGTTGTTGAAGTTTTATTTTAAATTATCCCATTACAACAATACCACCAACAAGTGCGAAAAGAGCAAAACTCTCAACAATTCCTGGTGCAGCAAATGTCATACCTTTAACAGATGGTTTTTTAGCAACTGCCATAATAGCTGTACTTGCAGCTTTTCCTTGATAAATAGCACTTATCATAAATGCTAATCCAGCAGCAAGCCCAATTGCAAATAGATGAGCTGTTGGCTCTCCAGCTTTTGTAAGTGCAACAAGTTTAGCATTCATAAGAATCATTAAAACAAAACCATAAATAGTTTGAGATGCAGGCATTGCAGAAAGTGCAATAAACACACCATGTCCCTCATCAGTTTTTGTCATAGCCCCATGAGAAGCCATACCAGCAAGACCACAACCAATTGCACTTCCAATTGCACCAAGCCCTAATGCAAGAATAGGACCAAATCCACCCAATGCACTCAAAAAACTTAATTCCAAACTCATAAATACTCCTTCAAAAAAATAGTAAAAAGTTAAAAATATTATAAATTAGTTAACAATTTTTCTAAAAGCCTTAAATGCTTTACCACCACCATCAAAACTCCAACGATACCACTCTAAAAAATTAAGACGAAGCCCATGAATAACTCCCCCCATCAAACATAACATAATATTCAATGTGTGACCAAGAGTAAAGATAATTGGTGCTAAAATAAATCCACCAGGAACTCCATCCCAAATCTGCATTGACATATTGTTAAAAGTTTGAGCAATTAAAGCCCCAGATAGACTTAATGCAAAAATACGAATATAACTTAATATATCAGAAAAAAACTGAACACCATTATAAACACCTAAAAGACCTCCAAATATCATTTTCCCAGGTCTAAATGTTCCAGCACTTGTAAAAAAGACAACACCTAAAGATGAATAAAAAACCAACATTAAATTCATATGATGTGCATATCCAGCATAAAAACTCCATATTGCAACAATCCAAGCAATATTAGAGATTGATGTGATATAATCTTTTTGAGAGAATATCTGTCTAAACACTTTTAGTATAAGTGAAAGAGTGATATGTACCATTCCAACTAAAACTGATATATGCATCATATTACTAATATTCATTCCATCAAAAAGTTGAATAGATGAAAGTGCAGACTTTACTGGTTTTAGGAATGCAAATGACTCTGTTGCTAAATCAAGACCAAAAAAACCACCAGAAAGAACTCCATAAACAAATGTTGCACCACTTAAAATAATTGACATATTTATAAATCTTTTAATTCCAGCAGATGGTTTTTTAATTTTAAATTTTAAATATAACATTAAAATAAGAAGTAGCAATCCATAACCACCATCTGCCATAATCATAGCAAAAAAGATAGTAAAAGAGAAGAAAACCCAAGAGCTTGGATCCCAATCACTATAGTTTGGAGTATCATAAATCTCAACTAAATCCTGTCCAATTGCTCCATAAGGTTTATTATTTATAAGAGTTGGAACTCGATCATCTTTATCAATAGAGAGTTCTGAAATTTGCACCATCTCACTTTTAAAAACTTCATTAAGGACAACAATTTGAGACTCTGGAATCCAGCCCTGAATTGCAAAAATCATATCATCAAGAGTTATGATTGCCTCTCCTGATGTTTTCTGAAAATTTAAAATATCAAGAGCTTTATAGTATCTATTCAAAATTAAATCAGCATATACAGAAGAGTTTTCTAAAAACTGCATAGTACTCTTTTGTTCACTCTCAAGCTCTAAAATTTTAGAATCAAGTTGAGATATAGATTCATCAAAAACAATCTCTGTTGCTCCCTCTAAACGAAAAGGTTCATTTGAAACTGTTAAAAATTTTATTTTTCCTTTTTTCTGCTCAATAATAAAAAGATGTTTTATATCTTCTGATATATTTCCAAAGTTTTTTTGAGATATCTCCCAAAATTGAAAACTAACAGTTGCTTTTTTTTCAATTCCATTAAGAAGTTCAAGAGAGAATTCTCCCCAAGGAGTAAAAACAGTTTTTTTACTATTTGCACGAATGATATCCTCTTTTATTAAAGAGAGTCTTCTCTCTTTTTTTAGAATATCCTCAATTAAACTATCAATATTCATCTCACTATCCTTTGGAGAGAATAGGTTTTTACTATTTATATCAGAAAAATCTCCATATTTTTGCACTATTTTGTAGGCTTGTAGAGCTTTATCTGACTCTGAAACATCAATATCAATAGTATCCTTCCTATAGGAATCCCCCTTATATGATTCAACTTGAATAACACCAACACTTTGAAGTTTTTCAAGAAGTATATTCTTTCTATTTTGAGGTCCTAAAATAAGGATTTTTCCCATTTTTTCTATCATGATGCCCTCTCTGATTCAGCCATCTCTTTTCGTTTCAATTTATCTTTTGCAATTTTGGCATTGCAGATTGCAGCAATCTCTTGATCTCCAAGAAAAATTTTAATCTTTCGGATATTCTCTTTACATTCAGGAATCATCCTTTTTTCAAAAAGATTAACTTTTATATTTGTTTGACGTAACTCCTCTTCAAGCAATTTTAACTTTTGCTTTAGGATTTTCATCTCCTCTCTTAAAAAAAGGAGTTTTCTAATCTCCTCAATTGCCCTATCAAACCAAAGGGGAGTTGTGAAGTAGGAGTAATCATATTTTTTAAACTGAACATCTCTAAAAGCAGGAACATCAACACCAGCAACATTCTCTCTCTCTGAAATAACACTCTCAATCTCTGCAAACTGCATTAAATTTAGAGATAGTTGTTGAGAAAAAAGTATATACCATTGAGAAACTCCCTTTTTAATCTCCTCAAAATTAGATAAAAATCTATCAAGAAGAGTTTTAGCTACCTCAACCTCAACCTGAAGCTGTTGCTTTTTAAGTTGAAGTGTTGGTAGATATTTAGATAGCTGGTCTAAAAGTGTTTTTTGATTTTTTAGCTCAGTTTTATTAAGTCTAATCTCTGCCATCAACCACCCCTAGACTATTTATCCCATTTACCATATTTATCAAGCCACTCTGCTTTTAATCCTGTCTCATTCCTATCAAAACATTTTGCAAGAATAGACCAACCAAGTTCTAGTTGCTCATCAATATCAAGATTTACTGCTAAATCCATCATGTTTGATTCAAATTCATAGGAGTATTTGAGAAGTTTTTTATCCCAAGCACTTAATCTAAACCCCATGGACTCACGATCTCTAGCTTTTTTAGCATCAGCATAAAGTCTAATCATTGCATTTGCAAGATCACTATGATCTTTCCTTGTAACTTTTCCCATAACCTGCTGTTTAAGTCTACTTAGTGAACCAAATGGATCTATTTTCCCACCATGAAGATAGAACTGCCCCTCTGTAATATATCCAGTATTATCTGGAACAGGGTGAGTAACATCATTACCTGGCATTGTTGTAACTGTTATAACAGTTATTGAACCACTTCCCTCAATATCAACAGCTTTTTCATAGCGTGCTGCAAGATCAGAGTAGAGTGAACCAGGATATCCTCTGTTTGATGGAACTCTCTCCATAGATATTGCAATCTCTTTAAGAGCATCTGAAAAGGCTGTCATATCTGTTAGAAGGCATAGAACATTTTTATTTTGAATAGCAAACTGTTCTGCAACAGCTAAAGCTAAATCGGGAACAAGAATACACTCAACAACAGGATCGGATGCTAAATGAATAAACATTGTTGTTTTATCTATAGCTCCTGATTTTGAGAAGTAGTTTTTAAAATATTGATAATCATCAAATTTTAATCCCATTCCTCCTAAAACAATAATATCAGCATCTGTTTGGCTTGCAATACGTGCTAAAAGCTCATTGTAAGGCTCTCCAGGAATGGAGAAAATTGGGATTTTTTGGCTTATAACCAATGTATTAAACATATCTATCATTGGAATATTTGTTTTAACCATTTTTCGTGGAATAATTCTTCTCGAAGGATTGAATGATGGACCACCAATATCAATTGGTTCTTCTAATACCTCTGGACCATTATCAATTGGAGAACCACTTCCACTAAAAACACGCCCCAAAAGAGAGTTTCCGAATGGAACTCTCATTGGACGAGCTAAAAATCTAATTTGATCTCCAGTACTAACCCCTTTTGTTCCACTATAAACCTGAAGGTTAACTCTATTGTGATCAAAACTTATTACTTCTGCAAGAGTTACTCTTCCATCTTTTGTTTTTATTTGTGCAAGCTCTCCAAGTTTAACCCCTTCTGCTTGAACTTGGGCAATACTACCTTTAATTCGTTCTATTCGATTGTATGTTTTTACCATCTCTATTACCCTTCAATCATTCTAATAATTTCCATTTTTTTCTCCCCATAACTTTTATTATCCATTGGGGTATAATTCCATTGAATAACTTTATCTGTGAGATTTAGAAAGAATGAGCGAGCCTCATCTCTCTCTTCAAAAACAAAATCTCTATCAAGAACTATTTTAATAATAGAGAGTTGTTCTTTCTGCCTTTTTTCATCTGTTGCAGTATCAACTTTGTCAAAAGCATTTTGCTGAAGAAAAACAGAGTCATAAAACTCACCCTTGAGATATAAAACTATATCATCAATTTGAATTCCCTCTTCACCAACAACCGACATCTTTTTACCTATCTCATTCCCCTCATGAATAAATTCTTGAGCTTTTTTAATAATAGCAGAGTTATCAACTTTACCATACTCAGCAAATCGATCGAGATATTTTGACCATGATATAAGAGGGTCAATTGCTGGAAAACGTCTTGCATCAGAACGAGAGCGACTTAAACCAAGAAAACAGCCAACAACAGCCAGTGTTGCTTGTGTTACAGGCTCCTCAAAGTTACCACCTGCTGGTGAAACTGAACCACCAATTGTTAAAGATGCTGTATCACCATTTTTAAATCTTATAACTCCTGCTCTTTCATAGAATTCGGAAATTCTTGATGCTAAATATGCAGGAAAAGCCTCCTCTCCTGGAATCTCCTCAAGACGTCCACTCATCTCTCTTAAAGCCTGTGCCCAACGAGATGTTGAATCAGCAAGAAGAAGTGTATCTACTCCCATTTGTCTGTAGTATTCAGCAATTGTAACTCCAACATAAACAGAGCTCTCTCTTGCTGCAACAGGCATAGAGGATGTATTACAGATAATACATGTTCTATCCATAAGTTTTTTACCTGTTTTAGGATCATCAAGATGAGGAAACTCTCTTAAAAGCTCAACAACCTCTCCAGCCCTCTCACCACATGCAACAACAACAACAACCTCAATCTCTGCATATTTAGATATCTGATGTTGTAAAACTGTTTTTCCTGCACCAAATGGACCAGGAGTACAAAATGTTCCCCCTTTTGCAACAGGAAATGGACCATCAATAATTCTACATGCTGTAGATAATTTTTCTGTTGGTAAAACTCTTTCACCTAAACGAAGTGGAAATTTCGCAGGCCACTTTTGAATCATGTTGACAGAGTGGATTTTTCCTTCCTCATCTTTTATTTTTGCAATCTCCTCTTCAACAGTATAGCTTCCTTTTTTCTTTACTTCAATAATAGTCCCTTTTCCCTGAAATTGAAATGGAACCATTATTTTATGGCTTATAACTCCCTCAGGAACTGATCCAAGAAAATCTCCTTTCTCAACAGTATCCCCTTTTTTAGCAATTGGAGTAAACTCCCACTTTACACCTCTTGGAAGTGCATTAAGATATACTCCACGAGGCAGAAAATATCCTTTTGCTTGAGCAACCTCTTCAAGTGGATTTTGAAGACCATCATAAACATTTTTAAGGAGTCCTGGTCCTAACTCAACAAAAAGAAGATCACCTGTAAAAGAGACCTCATCATTTAATTTGATTCCATTTGTTAGCTCAAATACTTGTACTTTTGCCTCATTTCCATTAATTTCAATAACTTCACCTTTAAGTTTTTCAGAACCAGTCTGCACATAAACAACCTCATTTTGTCGAATGATTCCCTCAAACTCAACAGTCATAAGATTCCCTTGTGCTGCCACAATTCTACCTTTTGCAAACTCTTTATCCATCTATATATCCTTATTCAAAAAACCATGTATAAAGAAAAATTGTAACAACTTAATAGATTCTTAAATTTCATAAAAAATCTATTTTTATCATAAATAAAAATAAAACTCTCTTTAAGTAATTACATATAGTTAATCTATCCTTCAAGAATATTGTTTAAAATATCTAAAGCCACTTTTTCACTCATTTTAGCCCAACGCTCTTTAATGAGAACTCCAACAAAATAGCCTAAAATAACATTTTTATGAAATGGATCTCTCTCCTCAATCTCTTTTGCAAATTTAATTCTAATTTTATCTATCTCTCGATCCGTTTCAAGTGGATCTCTATCTAAAACAGAAATAATATTAAGAACTTCAGGCCAGATATTTTTTAGACCAAAATCACTAGAGTTTCTTTGTTCAGAGATTTTTTTTACAACTTCAGAATCTCCTTTGATAAGTGATTCAAAATCTCCACCACTTTTAGATACTCTTACTGCAGAAAAGAGTGTTCTAATCATACTCTCAAATCCACCCCACTCAACAAAAAAAGTGGAATCGATTGTCTTAAGATACTCAAAATAGTCAATATAAAGTTTATCAATATTTTTATATCTCTGTTGTTCCTCTTTGAACTCCCAAAAAAAATCAGTAATAAATTGAGGATACTCTTTTGGTGAGTTTAAAATTGGATTCTCTAAAAAAAGAGTTAACTCATTTTCAGAGATTAGTGAAGGTGAAAAAAATGGAAGAGTTGAAGTTGTAAATCCAGCTCTTTTTGATATCAAAATATCTATATTTTTAATATCATTAAGAAGAATAATAAGCTCAAATTCCTCTTTATATGGCTCTAAAGCCTCCTCATAGGCCAATAAAAAACCATTAGCATCCCAAGGAAGCTCTCTATCAATCACCAACTCTGGAAAAGATGTGATGGCAAACTCATTAAATCTCATAATTTCTCCCAAGCTATCTATAAAATACTATTTTGCAAATAAAATAGCTCTTAATTCAGGGCGAACATACTCTTTTAAAAGCTCTGCAACCGCATCCGCAGAGAAATCAAACATCATTTGACTATCTTTAAAAACAACTTGAAAACCAGCAGGAACTCTCTGTTCTGAAATTGCAATTTTCCCTTTTGCTTTCTCTAAAATATCTTTTCTTATAAAAGAGTCAAGGCTTTTTTTTGTGTTTTCTGAAAGAACTAACTCAATACTCTCTCTTTCATCTGACTTAAAATATAGATTAACAAGCTCTGTTAATGCCCCTTTTATAACTACATCTGCACTCAAACTATCTTTCACATTATTTGTGATAGATTTGTTTAAAACCTCTTTTTCAAGAGTTAATTTAAGTTGCCCAATAGCCTGTTTTGCAGCAATTTGAAGTGCTGAGTTAACCTCGTTCGCCCTTCTTTGAGCCTCTTTTTCTGCATTTTTAATAATCTCTTCAGCCTCTCTTTTTGCCTGTTCGATTATCTCTTTCTGTTTTTTTAGAGCCTCTTGCAAAATTGAGTCTTTCTCTTTTTCTGCTGGCTCTATAACATTCTGTTTGAGGTATTCAGATAACCCTTTTACCTTATCCCCAAATGAGGAGCTTCCCAACAATTCTTTTTCAGCCATAATTATGAATCCTCCAAAAATCACTACAAAAATACAATTTACAAGAGGTTGCTTCAGAAATCAATATTTTTTTAAATTTAGATTGTGTTTTTTGTAATTTTTATTTTTTTTCAATTTTTTATTGACAAAAAGATAAAAATAGAGTATACACTTTTTGTTGGCTGGGTAGCTCAGTTGGTTAGCAGCATACGGCTCATATCCGTAAGGTCGAGAGTTCAAGTCTCTCCCCCGCCACTATAAAAAAGCCCGATTTTATCGGGCTTTTTTATTATAAGATATTCATGCTATTATTTCTAATAAAAATCAAAATGCAAATAATTTAACCTTCTCTAAAGATTTTTTATTCTATTTTTATAGAAATTTATTTTAATTGTTTGATTTTTAATGTTATTTAGAATCATCTACAAAATAGTCTGCCTCTGCCTCTTCTTTCATAGATATTTTTCTAGCATAAGAGGCTCTTGCTTTTCTATCTTTTTCAAAAGCTTTTGAAACACCCTCATCATCTGCAGAGAAAGATAGTGTGTTTGAAGCTGGAATTGCTAACTCATTTGCAACTTTTACAACATCTTGATTTGCACCAATATATGTGAATGTCCAACCATTTTGTTGCAAATTCTCAATCAACACCTTAACCTCTTTTCCTGTAAAATTTTTAGAGGCATTCTCCTCACCATCAGTAAGAATTGTTACTAAAACTTTATAATCCTCTCCACCATAAACCTCATGTTTCAATTTTAAAACCGATTCACCAATTGCATCATAAAGCGGAGTTGCTGCATCTGGATTATAGAGTTTCTCTGTGATTTTAGAAAGCTCCTCAACAGGCTGATTGAATAGTTTAGTTTTAATTCCAAGCCCATTAAATGTTACAAAAGAGACAAAATGATTTTGCTCTTTATGCTCTTTTTGAAGCCCTTTTATTGTTTGAACTAACTCATTAAAACCAGAGATTGTTGCTTTTTTAATAGACTCCATTGAGCCACTCTCATCCAAGATAATTAAATTGTAAATTCTAAAACCCTCTTTTTTCATCCTTTCTCCTTTTTTAAATATATTTAAGGTTTTCTCTTATTAATTAAAAATTTTTTCTTTTTAATTAACAGTTTTCTCTTTTTTTCTTCTTAAATAAAGAGTTAAAATAATTGGTACAAAAAATAACCAACTTAACTCACCTGATATTGAAAATGAACAAAAACCACTTGAACTATTGGATGCAACTCCACCATTTCCAACAAAAACACAACTGTTTCCACTCATCTCATAGCCACTATTACATAAACACTCCTCTAAATCTCTACTACAAACAGAGTTTTGTGGGCAAATAATTGAACTACAAGGATCTAAAACACATTTTCTTTCTGTTGAATCATAGTAGTAACCACTATTACATTCACAGATATATGTATTTCCACTTGGAGTACATTTTGTTTTATTCTCTTCTGTACAGGGGTTTGGCATACAAATATTATTTGTAATCTCAACACAAACACCACCATCTAATTTATATCCAGAGTCACAGGAGCA
>DYRY01000041.1:15297-19819 GCA_020718465.1 Anaeromyxobacter dehalogenans
AGAGTCACAGGAGCAAACATAACTATCTCCATCAATAGAGCAAACTGTTTTATGTGCCTCACTACATGGATTTGGATTACACAAATCGGTTGTAATCTCAACACAAACACCACCATCTAATTTATATCCAGAGTCACAGGAGCAAACATAACTATCTCCATCAATAGAGCAAACTGTTTTATGTACCTCACTACATGGATTTGGTGAACATGGATTCTCTGCAAAACAGTCAACAGGTTCTGTCTCTGTATATATTCCATTACAAGATGTTCCAACTAAAAGAGCACCAACATCAGGATATTTATAAATAGTTTCACCCAATTTAAACTGAAATGAATATGATACACAACCACTAGGAAGAGATACTGATTTACTATATGAACCAGAGTACCAATTTCCCACTGAATCACTATAAGAAATCCCCTCTTGAAGTGTGTGGCAACTACTGTTTACTGAAAGATAGTACTCTGTTGGTTTTGTTGTTGATATGTTGTTATGAAATATAGATTTGAACTCAACGGAGGCTCCTGAATTTGGGGATTTTGGAACATGAATTCCAACAGGAACTGCATGATAAGAGGCAGAAACTCCAAAATCTTGAGTTGTATAGTTTCTATATGTTCCTCCCTCAAGATAACCAACTCCAACCTCATTAAAAGATGATGAGAAAACATTTATACGGTGTCCATCAGTTCCAGGGGAGGCTCCAACCTCATTTATCAGATTTTTAGTTACATTTATATACCCATGACCTGCCGCAATATTTTCCCCCATTGCACGTGAGGAGTAGTAGCGTTGGATTCTTGTCCAGATATCTGTTCCATCACAACTATTATGTTGAAAACAGTTATTAAGAATCATATCATTGCTATGAAATCTTGCAGCTCTTGATAAATTAAGATTGTAATATAGTGGTTTAACAGAGGGATAACAGTCTCCCCAATTATTACAGCGAGAATATTCTGGATTTTCATCCTCATTTTGTAATACAGATGGTTTCATTCTAAAGTAATTTAAATCAAATAGAATATATCTCTCCTCATAGTTTGGATAGATATTACTATATGTTCCCTCCTGTTGAGCACTCTCCTGTTCACCATAAAATGTTACAGGAAAATATTTTATCTCTTGAGGGTCAACAAGATATCCCTCTGCAAAAAGGATAAAAGATATAAAAAAAAGAGCTGATTTCATAACTCCTCCTAAACAAAAATAGATATGTATAATTTTTATTTTTTTTAAACAAAAAAAACAAAGTTTACTTTAAGATTTTAATTCTCTCCTTAAAGCAATTAAAACTGCCTTCATTCCAGTTAAAATACCATCCTCATAATTAAAAATTGGGTCAAATTTAATTGCAGGAAAATCTTGAGGATTTAAAATATCATCACTTGTTAAATTTGATTGAATATCTCTTGCAATTTTTAAAACTTTTCTCTCTTGTTGTTGAATCATCTCTTCAATAAGTTTTTCAAAAGAACTATCCATAAATCTCCTAACAAATCTATATATTGAATAAAAACAGCAAATATTAAAAGCACTTTTGCTATAATCACTATTTTAACGGATTTTTCTATAAAAATCTAAATATAATTATGTTTTACTATTATTTTTAATAGTTGTAAATAGATATTTTTAATAAAATTTTTCATAAAAAAGGGTTTTATTTTATGAAATAGTCTTCAATATTGACAACTTTGTAAATTTACAATAGAATAACCTAAATTAGATTATTTAAATCTAATAGTTATAAAGTTTTTCTACTTGATAAAAGATATTTTATAAAATATTTTAATTTTTAGGAGGATTTATGTATAAAAAGTTACTGTTTTTATTTTTTTTAATAACATCTTTAACAATACCTCTTTTTGGAGCAACAACAGAGATATCTCTTTTGGCAAGACCAGAGAGATTTTCAACAATTGGTTCTGAAAGTTCTGTTAAAATTTTCTCAAAACCAGGGGAGTTTTCTTTTACTTCAAATAGTAAAATTGAGTTTGAACCAGCAACAGGAATTACGATAACCTCCTCAATTATGCAAGATGAACATAATTTACAAATCAACTTTACAACAAGAAATGTAGCTCCTGGAGCTAGATCTATAAAAATAACAGAAGATGGAAAAATATATATTGCTAAAAATGTTGTATATTTTGGTGATGATCCATTTAAAGTTGTTGCAATTGGTACTCCAGATCCCAATAATCCAAGATTAGTATCTATAACCAATAAAAATTATTCAGGAAGAGTTACAGTTGCTACTGGTCCTAATGTGACTTTTGGTTCTGTAGGAACTATATCAATCACACCAAACAATGGAGTATCTATTAGTAATGTATCATTTACAACTGCTCAAGTGGCATTTGATTTAGAGTGTAATTCTGCTCCTGCTGGTTATAAATCTATAACAATCACAACAAATGGATATGTTTATAAAGTTGATAGAGCCTTTACAATTGGTAAACCAATTCAAGGTGGATTTCTTTTTAGTTCAAAACCAACAAATGGCTCTGGAACATTTAATAATATAGTATTTCAAACACCAATGAATGATGAGTTACTACAAAATGCTACAAATTTTCTATTTCCACTTGCACCAAAAAATAGTTTTAAAAATGTTGCAATAACAGATAGTCATTTAGCTAAGGGAAAATTAACTCTTTCAGCAATAACATCTGATACTCCAATTGAATTTCAAAAAAATAATCAGCTGTTTTTTGTTCAACCAGTTTTAATCAGAGAGGGAACAGTTGAAAGTGAATATACAGTAACAGCATCTCCAAACAGTTTTGAACAGGGAGCTGAGGGAAGAGTTATATTCACATTTGATAAAATTCCAACTGGAACACCAACAGTAACATCATCAACAGGAGTTGAATTTTCATCAATAGCAGTTTCAGATAAAACAGTTATTGCAACAGTATCAATTGGTTCATCAGTTTCAGAGGGTAAAAAATCGGTTACTTTTCAATTTCCATCAACAAAAGTTGTTGCGGAGAATATTTTAACTGTTACAAAGGCAGTCTATACAATTTCACCTGCAGAAGCAACACAGGGTACAACAACAAAACTTACAATAAAATCACAAGAGAGTAGTTTCGATGGTGAAATTGAGGTTACAATAACAGGTTTAACACTTCCAACAATGGAGAAAGCTGACTCAAAAACATTAATATTTAATGATGTAACTATTCCAGAGAACAGTTTTGTTGGACCAAAAGATGTTAAAATATATAAAAATGGATCTCTTTTTAAAACTATCACATTTAGGGTAAAACAGGGTGAAAACACGAAACTACTTACTGTAACCCCCTCAAAAATGGATAGAGGCATGAGAAACTATAGAGTTACATTCACAGGTCAAAACACTCACTTTAGCATGAACTCTGTTATATCAAGTGATGATAATTATGTATCAGGAGTACCATATATCACCAATAATGAGGTGATGCAGGCAGATATAAGTGTATCTATTGATGCACCAGTTGGAAGATTGCCAATAAAAGTTACAACAGGATATGAGAGTGTTGAACTAAAGGATGCTCTTAGTATCACTGCAAATAAATCTATCTCATTTGTAAACCCATCTGTTATTGAAGAGGGAACACATGATATTGAGTTAACACTTTCAGGAGAATTAACAGATGATAACTTTTTTGTATGGATTAGTGGGGAAGGGGTTGGTATTGCAAACACTGTAAAACTTTCATCAGATAAAATATCTATCACAGTTGCAACAAATGATAAAGCAACAGGGGAATTAAGAGATATTGCTGTGATTCAGGGAGATACTGTTTTTTATAAAAAAGAGGCATTAGATATAAAAGTTCCAACACTTTTAAAAGTAACCCCATTTGAACTTGTTATTGGTAAGACTGCAACACTTAAGTTGTTGGGTGAGGATACATCTTTTGACATAAATACAACTCCAGTTTTCTCACCAGAGGGAATAACATTGCTATTAAAAAGGGCAAATAGTGCAACAGAGTTAGAGTTTGGAGTAGAGATTAGTGATGAACTCTCTGAAGGGGATCTATTTTCACTCTCAGTTGAGGATAAAGGAAGAATTTTAACACTAAAAACTGCTGTTATGGTTATTTCTGAAAAAGAGGATGAGGGTGGTTGCTCTTTTTCAAACCAAAAAAATTATGAATCAGTTTTTATAATGATGTTTTTAATTATAACATCCCTTTTTATTGTAAGAAAAAGATACAATAAACTTCAAAAATAGACTCAATATAGTTTACTCATCTCCTATTCAAATATAATTCACTCCAATGAAAAGATAAAATCTCTTTTTATTATAAAAAATTGCCGTAGAATAGTTATTACATGCCGTTACGGAGTTTTTACATGCCGTTTTGTAATTATTCAAATCATTTTTGTTATTATGAAAAGAAAAAATATAAATATTGATTTTATTTTTGTTTTAAAAATAATCTTTTATTCTATTATGAAGTTAATTTTTTAGAAGAAAAATTTTATATGAGTTATAAAAAGATATGGTTTTCCTAAATCAACA
>DYRY01000208.1 GCA_020718465.1 Anaeromyxobacter dehalogenans
TGATAAAACAGATTTAAATAAATTAAAAGATATTTTAAAAGAGAACAACTATTTCAATGAGATATCTAACATTGTAAACAGAAAAAATAGTGATATTTTTATAACAAATATAAAATTTAACAGAGTTAGACATTTAGAAAATTTAGAGTTTCAACTATCTAATAGTAAAAAAAGACATCTTATTATTACAGGTAAGAATGGAAGTGGAAAAACATCTGTTTTAAATGAATTATATAGATTTTTAGTGGAAAAAAAAGATGATATTGGAGTAAAAGTTAAGTTTAATTGTGATATAAACTCAAAAAATAGTGATAATGATTTTAAAATATACTTTTTTCAAGCAACAAGAGATATTAAATTAAATGTTTTAGTACCAAGTGGAGTTGAAAAAATAGATTTAGACAAAATAAAAAAAGATTCATCAAAAATTAATAAAAACTTTATAAAATATTTAGTTCATTTAAAAACTCAACAGGCATATTCAATTCTTGATAAAAATATTGAGAAGTCTGAAATGATTGAGAAATGGTTCATTAGTTTTGAAAACACTTTAAAAGAGATATTTGAGAGTAATACTCTAAAATTAATTTATGATCAGGAGAATTATAATTTTATTATCGAGGAGTTTCAAGGAAAACAGTTTAAATTTGATCAATTATCTGATGGATATTCATCAATTCTTGATATTATTACAGAGATTCTTCTTTATATGAGTAAAGATAGTAGTTATCATTATAATTTTGATTTAGAAGGGGTTATTATTATTGATGAGATAGAGACTCATCTTCATATTGAGTTGCAAAAAAAGATTTTACCATTTTTAACTTCACTTTTTCATAATTTACAATTTATTGTTTCAACACACTCTCCATTTATTTTAAACTCAATTGAAAACTCTGTTATTTATGATTTAGAAAATCAGATTAGAGTAGAGGATATGTCTTCATACTCTTATGATGGCATTGTTGAAAACTATTTTGAGCTAGATAAATACTCAGAGATTATTAAAAATAAGCTTTTTAAGTATGAGGATCTTTTAAAAAAAGAGAATCCAACTGAAAAAGATAAAGAGGAGATTAAAAATTATAAAGATTATTTCAAAATTATAAGTCCAAAGCTCTCATCTGAACTAAGTTTGAAGATAAAAGAGCTAGATTTTAAATATTAGAGGTAAAATGTTTCAAGTTAGGAGAGATTCTAAAGAACCAGCCAGTTTATCTGTAGAAAAATTAAAAAAAGATGGAAAATATAACTCTGATGATGTTCTTGAAGAGTTAATAAAAATATTTTTTAATAAATGTTATTTGTGTGAGGAGAAAAATATAAGTTCTATAAATGTTGAGCATCTTATACCACATGAAGGTGATAAAGATTTAAAATTTAGTTGGAAAAATCTATTTTTATCCTGTTCACATTGTAATAATACAAAGTTAAGTAGGTTTAAAAATATTTTAGATTGCACAAAAGATGATGTTGTAAATACAATAAAATGTAATTTTGAGTCTTTTTCTCAAAAATCTATCTCAATAGAGGCATTAAATAGTGATTCTAAAACATTAGAGACTGTAACATTATTAAATCTAATATATAATGGTGAAACAATAACAAAAAAACTTGAATCTGAGAATATAAAAACTAAAATATTTAATGAAATTAACCTATTTTATGATAAAATAGAGTATATTAAAAATATTTTAGGAGATAAATTATCTAATATTGATAATATTCCTGAAAATATAAAAAAAGAGTTAACAGAGTTATTATCTAAAGAGTCTCCTTTTTCTGCTTTTAAAAGATCAATTGTTAAAGATAGTCGAAAATATAGTATTCTTGAGAGATTTTTTGATTAAAATATTTTTTTTTATATAAATATTGAAAAAAAATAGATATTTATTTGAAAATTTTTAAAATATCTATTATTATAAAACTGTTTAACCATTATGAGGTATACATGAGTTCAAAACTTTATCAATTATCAAAAGATGTTTCTACTGTTTTAGTATCGATTAAATCAAAAGAGAGTTTTTTTGAGGATTATGTTAAAAAACAGTCTGAAAAAGTTCAGGTTTTTATGGAAAAATATAATCTAATAAAAGATGATCTTGAAAATACTTTGCATGAGTCAAGAGTAGTGAATGAAAAATTCAATAAAACCATTGAAGATTGTAAAAAACTTTTAAAAGAGATTGATTTTCGAGTGAAAGTTGATAAAAAAGATTCACATCGATACTATTTTCCTAAAAATTATAGCATTGCAGTTAAAACAAAAGATAATATTATTAAATCTTTTCAGGTAATTCTATCTGAAATGACATCAGAAACAGTTGAATCTATATTATCTTTCAAAGAGAACGTAAAAGTATTACTAAAAGAGTTATTAGATAGTGTTGGTTCAACAACAGATACAACAACAGATAAAACTTTTTTAAAAAAAGATGCTGATAATCTATATAAAGAGTGGAATCTTGAGTTTAATCGTTTGAAACTTTTAATAAAAGCTCAACTTTTAGGAACAAATATTAACATAACACAATCTATTTCAAAAAAAACTCAAAAAAAATCTGTAAAACCTGAAGAGAGTTTAGAGAAATAAAAATAATATTAATCTGGCGGGTGATTGAGGTTCTCGAAATCACCCATTTTTTTATCCAGTTGGTTTTAACCAGCTGTTCATGTAAAAAGTTTTTTTACTTTGAGGAAAAAACATGGAAATTACTCTAAAGTTATTTTACTTTGAGTAAAAAACATGGAAATTACGCTAAAGTTTTCTTTACTTTGAGTAAAAAACATGGAAATTACTCTAAAGTTTTTTTACTTTGAGTAAAAAACATTGAAATTACTCTAAAGTTTTCTTTACTTTGAGGAAAAAACATGGAAATTACTCTAAAGTTTTCTTTACTTTGAGTAAAAAACATGGAAATTACTCTAAAGTTTTCTTTACTTTGAGTAAAAAACATGTAATTTATACTAAAGTTTTTTTACTTTGAGTAAAAAACATTATATCAATAAAAAAAGGATTTTTATGATAAAAATATATTGCCAAGAGTGTGAAAATTTAGATGAGAATCTTGAGAGTGATTTAGAAAATAGTGAAAGAAAACAGATAGATTTTGAAAATAACTTCTATAAAAACTATAATATTATAGCAAAATATTTAGAAACAGGAGAAAAAGAGAAGATTTTCTCTAAAAAGGTGATTTTTTTCTATATTATTGCGATTTTAATAACATCTCCATTCGATTTTAAACTAAGTTTATCTATTTTTTTTGTTGGAGTTATTGTTATTATCTTTTTTCTGGATGATTTAAAACTATTTTTTACAAAAAAAGGGATTGAAAACTACTCTAAAGAGTTATTAATTACTCTTAATTATGAAAATTCAGAGGATAAGGAGTTTATTATTGCAATTTTAAATGATTATCTTAAAAAATTTATACTAAAAGATAAAGTTGTTATTGATAAAATAAAGAATTTTACAGTAAAAACTATTGTTTCAGATAATTTTAATTCAGAGTTATATCATTCCTATCTAAGAAAATTTATTGAGGATAATCTTTTTGTAAAAGCTAGAGAGAGATATCTTTTAGATGGGAAAAAAACAAAGGATTTTTAATGGAAAAACTACTTTTTAAAGTGATATGGATCATGACAATCGATACATTTTTTCAATTCAGTTCTATATTTAACAAATTTTTTATGATTTACTTCAACAGTTTGATGACATCTACTACAACTTACCTCTAAATGTTTTCCATCAAGTATAAAGTTTGAGTCTCTATTGTGGTCAAATTTAGTTAAACTTTTAAAGCTACTCTCATCATGGCAATCGGAGCATTTTTTATTGCTAAACTCTCCAAGATGAACATCGGTATGGCAATGAGAGCAATCTGCATCTCTCTCTTTATAGAAGTTTGTACAGATTTTTCCACTGTTATCATGTGATTTACTAATTTTTTGATGGCATTGATAACAGTTTGCAGTTTTATGTTCTCCTTTTAGAGGAAAAACAGTATCTTTATCATGATCAAATTTAACAACTTTAAAACTTTCTGTTATATGACAGCTTTCACATCCAACTTTTTCGATTCTATCACTAAATTCATTGCAGTGTGGATTTTGATGGCAATCTGCACATCGATTGTTACTGTTTTTAAACATAAGTACAGCATGATTTTCTGTTTTGTTTCTGTTACTTTTAGATAAAAGAAAACTGTTTTTTTCAGAATTTATTAAAGCTCCCTTTTCATTTCTTTTTAAGCCCCTCTCCACATCGTGGAGAGGGGTTG
>DYRY01000209.1 GCA_020718465.1 Anaeromyxobacter dehalogenans
TAAAAAAACTCTTTTTTTCTCTTCTTTTAGGTTATGCAAGAGGTCTAATATTTTATGTTTAATTAAATACTATTTAAATTAATTTAACAATATTTATAATACAAAAAAGAATTTTAAACTTAAACGATGCTAATGTCAATAATAAAAATATGTTGTAAAAAATATTTTTTTCTGGAAAAAACGGTAAAAATAGATATAATTAAATTGAAGATAGCTATTTTATATTTTTCATAAAATCTATTTTTGTTTTTTGGAAAATTAGTTGCTAAAATCTTAAATTGATTGTTTAATGAGAGTTTTTTCAACAAATTGTGATGGAGGGGTTATGAATTATAGAGAGTTTGTAGAAAAATATAAATCATTTTTTGATTTTAATCTAAAAAGTACAACAACAAAACAGGAGTTAAGAGAGATTTTAAACAATTTTTGCGAAAAAGATTTTTATAATTTTAAAAAGATTTTAAAAGATTTTAATTTAGACTTTTTGAATAAAACAAATCAGTATGAGAAAAATGGTAGTATAGAGAAACTTCTATCTGATATTGATTTTAGTGATGTTGTTGATTTTGATTCGATAAATAATAAGTTATTAGATAAAAATTTAGATAATCTTAAAGTAAAAGAGGAGGAAAACATGAGTTTAGAGATGTTATTAAAACAAAAAGAGGAGTATCAAAATAGATTAAATGCAAATGAGATTCTATTTGAGAATATTAATGAAAAATTAATAGATACAACTTCACAAATTATTTTATATAATGGTTTAAGTGTGACTTATAAAGATAGATATTTTATTGACACAATATTAGATATTTCAGAGTTTGCATATCTTGTTGATAAAGATAATATTGTTACATCTATGTTTCTTTTGTATAAAAATCAAACAGAAAAAACAAAATATTACTTAATATCAAAAAAAGAGTTAATGAATATTAATCAGAATAGTAGTAAAATGTTTTTTATCCACCTAAAAGGTAAAAATCAAGAGAGATTCTATAAACATCAAATTGAGATTACAATAAAAGATTTACAACTAAACAGTAATATACTTTGTATAGATTTTGGAACATCAAACACGACTGCAGGTTGTTTTATCTCCTCAAGCTATTTAAAACAGAATGACCCACTTGTTACAAATGGAGGTATAAAACTTAATGATGTTAATTTAATATCTTTTGAAAATAAAATTGATCAAAAAATTGAGTTCTCTCATATTGTTCCAACCGCTTTGTATGTTTCAAATTGCCAAAATGAGAGTGAAATTGAGTATCTTATTGGCTACTCTGCATTAAATAAAATTAAAAATAAAAACTATATTCCTCAAAATAAATTTTTTCGCTCAATTAAAAAGTGGCTCGCTAATCCAAATGATAATGTTGAGGTTTTTGATGAGACTAAAAAGACAACAACCACCAAAAAAAATATTTTAAAAACATATATTAAGTATGTAATCAACACAGCAGAACATCAGCTAAAATGTAGATTTAAAAATATTCATATATCCTATCCTGTTAAACTTAAAGAGCTTTATATTCACTCTTTTAAAGAGATTTTAGAGCCAGATTATAATATTATTGATAAAGATAGTATTGATGAGGGTTTCTCTGTTATGTATGAGAAAATAAAAGAGAGTGCAATAGATATCCCTAGAAAAGTTATTATTATTGATTGTGGTGGTGGAACAACCGATTTATCAGAGTGTGAATTTTCAAAAACTTATAATGAGAGAAGAGGCTCTATTGATTTAAAAATAACATCTTCAAGTGGTGATGGAGATAACAGTTTTGGTGGAGATAAAATAACAGATAGAATTTTTCAATATATGAAAATTCTTTTCTCTTTTTACTATACTAAAAAAAATGGTATTGAAAAAAATGTTTTTACAAAAGAGGAGTTGGAGAAAGAAACAATTACTATTGAGGAGCTTTTGGGTAATTTTGATGATGATATTTTTGATATTGTAGATAAAAATAGGTCTGTTGATAAGGTTTATAATCGATTTATGGATAAATATCAAAAGTGTGAATCAACTATTCCAACTAATTATGAACTCTATAATCATGAGAGTAAAATAAAAAAAGATAAAATTATGAATAATTACTATTTCCTTTGGGAGCTTGCAGAGGAGATGAAAAAACAGTTTTTTCTTAAAACATCAATTCAGAGAAATCGGTTTATTCAAGATGGGGATTTATTAGATGAGAAAGATAACTCAAAAGTAAAAATTGATGCTGATCTAAACTCAATAAAATTAAAAGAGTGGATGTTATCCTACTATGATTCAAACATGGATTTAATAATAGATAAATCAAAAACTTTTCCTGACATCACTTTTACAATAAAAGAGATAAATCAGCTTATAAAAGGGGATATATATAATGTTGTTCAAAAACTTTTGAGTAGATATTATGATAATCCAGAGCAAAACAGTTTAAGTAGCTATAAAATTATAAAACTATCGGGGCAATCCTGTAGAATCGATATTTTTAGAGATGTTTTAAAAGAGTTTGTTGCAGGAAAGACATTAAGATTTAACAAAAAAAATGAGCAAAAAGAGTTATCAAAAGAGTTAGAGCTTAAATTAAGTTGTGTTCGTGGTGCAATTCTATATTTTAAAGATAAAAAAGATGGAGCAATATCTTTAGATATAAAATTTGTGAAAGATAATATACCATTTAGCATAACTTGTAATGGAAAATCTATTATCTCAAAAAATGATAACATCTCAACAGCAGTGGGATTTATAGTAAGAACAAGTTCAACAGAGACTATTGATTTACAACTTTTAAATAACGATAATATTAAAGAGTCTTCAAGTGATAATAAAGAGCAACGTAAGATTATTAAAACTATCTCACACTCAATATCAATCGATAATTACAAAGAGGTTTCAATTAATGAGATAATTGAAAAATATCCAAGAGTAGAGCAGGGAAAAATTTTAGATCCTCTTGAGAATGGAGATTCTGTTTTTGTTTTATATACTGATTCTGAAAAGTATGGATTTTATATTGTTAATTTTAAAAGAGAGAGTGATATATATTATGAAGGTGAGTTAAATTTTTATCATTTCTCATAAAATAGTAAAAATAAAGATGCAAAAATCTCTTTTTTGGTTTTAAAAAAAGTAACCAATGTTTTAAGGAGTTTTCATGATTTTAAATAGATTTCCACAGTTTGAAAATGGTTCTCTTTTAACAAAATCGATGTTGGAGGTTTTAAGGGATAATAGTAGTGATTACATTAATCTTTTATATTCCGATTATTCAGATGGTATAATAACTGGTTTTAATTTAAGTGTTGAATCTAAAAGTAAATTTGGTAAAAATAGAGTTTTAATATCATCTGGTGTTTTAAAATTTAGTGGTAAAATCTATTTTTTAACTGAAAAAATAGTTTTAGATTTCCCATTAGAGATAAATAGTTACAACTTAAAGTTAAGAAAAGATATCTCTAAAGTTGATGGTGTTTTACGTAATGGTTTAATCCCAACAATAACAACAGAGAGTATAAGTGATAGTGAAGAGTTTCTACTGGCAAAAATAAAATACACTGGTGGAGATATAAACTTTACAAAAGAGAGTTTTTTCAATTTTCATGAGCAAAATAACCGATTTAATGTTATTGAAACAGATTATTCATCTATTGGAAACCCAATTTTATCATCTGATTGTTTATATTTTTTTGGAGTTGAGGTTCTGAAAAAACAGGGAGTCGAGTATAGTGCAATTGATGCTACATTTGCATCTTTTTGTATAAATCGTTTTGTTTCTTATGAGTTGATAAAAAACTATCTTTTAACTAATCTATCTTTAAAATCTTTGAGAAAAAATATTGGAAAAATAGATCAAGAACTCAAGCTTATTGAAAAAAATTCTAAAGTAATCCCACTTAGTTTAATGTTTGAGTTATTATCTAAAGTTTTAGAGAAATTTAAAGCTCCAATAATATCAACAAACAATTTAAAAGAGGAGGAAAATGATGATGATGATGATAATGGGATAATGGTTGTATAGAGTTGAAATCTTAATTAATATAAAAACATTTATGAGGTAAAAATGGGTGATTATTTTTTAATTCAGATTAAGAATTTTGTTAAAGAGCAATTGAAAGATACTATTCTTGATGCTCTAAAAGAGTTTTACTCTAAAAAAAATATAGATGATTCTGAAGATAAAACAAAAACAGAAACAGAAGAAAATTTAGAAAGTAAATTATCTAAAACAGAAAGTAAATTAAAAGAAACAGAGAGTAAATTATCCCAAACAGAAAATAA
>DYRY01000042.1 GCA_020718465.1 Anaeromyxobacter dehalogenans
TTATCAATTGATGATTTAAAGTATATATTTGAAGAGAATAATGATTTTTTATCATCTCAAATACTGATTGCTGGTGATTTAATGTCTGAAAGTGACTCGATTCAATTTAATGATAATCTATTAACTGCTCTTGATATATTTTCTAAATCTAATTATAGTCAATTACCAGTTGTTGACTCTAAAGATAGATTAATTGGAGTTGTTTCTGAACATAAAATCTTATCCTTATATAATGCAGAAAATCAAAAAAGGGCTTTAGCAAATGCTATTATCAAAAAGAAAAATTTTCATGATCCTATTCAGGGTGTATCAATTGGAGATTCAATCTATATAAATGAGATTGAAGTTCCAAAAGATTTTATTTTAAAAAAAATAAAAGATTTACGCTTTAGAAATCTTTATGATTTAGAGATTATACTTATAAATAACAAAAAGCTAAAAACCAAACTATTTCCTTATGGTGATTATGTTGTTAAAGATGGAGATGAGTTTGTTGTTTTAGGTAAAGCAGAGTCTATTCAGAAATATGTTAATCAAATCTCTAATTCATAAAAAATAGATAACAATTTACAAAAAATTAGTTAAAAGAGTTTAAAAGTTAATATAATTCTATTGATTTAAAGTTTTGTTTATTATAGAGTGTAATTTTGTTCACTCTATCTATTATGAATGGGCTATATCTTGTGATATATTTAGTTTTATTTCTAATAGATAAACTATTGATTAAACATCTGTTATAAAAAGGCTGTCTTAACTATCAAAATATTTATTAATGAGGATAGAATGGAGATTATATTTTTAGGAACATCAGCTGGGACTCCAACTAAAACACGTAATTTAACTGCAATAGCACTAAAAAAGCGTAACTATAAATGGTGGTATCTTATTGATTGTGGTGAAGGAACTCAACATCAGATATTAAAGACTCAATTGTCACTTTTATGGCTTAAAGGGATTTTTATAACACATATTCATGGAGATCACTTTTATGGTTTAGCTGGTTTACTTGCAACACTATCAACAATTGGTAGGAAAGAACCACTAAAAATAGTCTCACCTATTGGTGTTAAGATATTTTTAGAAACAATATTTGATATATCTCAACGGCCATCATTTCAGATTGAGTATGTTGATGCAGATAGAATCGATAACATCTCTGATGATGACTTTGATATAAATTGGATCCCACTACAACATCGTATTCCCTGTTTTGGATTTATATTTAAAGAGCATGTAATAGCTCATAGATTAAATATTGCTAAACTTAAAGAGTATGGAGTTCCATCTGGACCAATTTGGGGAGCACTACAGCGTGGTGAATTAGTTACTCTTGATACAGGAGAGATTTTAAACCCACATGATTTTTATATGC
Source organism: Anaeromyxobacter dehalogenans (assembly GCA_020718465.1). GTDB lineage: Bacteria > UBP6 > JAFGXH01 > JAFGXH01 > JAFGXH01 > JAFGXH01. The sequence continues at coordinate 1,373 of DYRY01000042.1, forward strand.
TAGGTGATAAAGCACGAGTTATTGCTATCGCAGGAGATAACTCTAAGCCAGAAATTTTTAAACCATACTCAAAAGAGCTATCACTTCTTGTTCATGAAGCAACATACACAGATGAAGTAGCTCAAAAGATACCAGAGGATACTGGACATAGCTCTGCATTAAAAATTGCTCAGTTCGCAGAGATAAATGGGTTAAAAAATCTTATTTTAACCCATTTCAGCCCAAGATACCGTGACGATATAGAGTCTTCCCCCTCAATAAAAGATATTGAAGATGAGGCAAAAGCCTCATACACTGGAACACTATCTCTTGCCAAAGATTTCAATATTTATACTCTTACTAAAGATGAGAGTTTAAGTTGTATTGAAGCTCTATTAATAACCTAATTATATCTATTTTTAATTTTGGAGTTATAAAATGGAAAATATCAAGCAATCTGTTGGAGCAAAACCTATTTTACTACCAAATCCTGTTTTAATTATTGGAACTTATGATGATAATGGAGTTCCAAATATTATAATGTTGCTTGGGGAGGAGTTTAGCATGTTTCGAGGTTATGCGAGATGTCTAATAAAATTATTTACTTAAAAAATAGAGGGTAGTTTGAAAAAAATAGCTGTTTTATCTGGATTTGGTCTTAATTGTGAAGAGGAAACAGAGGCTTTATATAAAAAAATTGGTTCAACCGAAGTTGAAACTATTCACTTATCAAAACTTTTTTCAAAAAAAAGATCAATATTTGAGTTTGATATAGTTCATTTTTCTGGTGGATTCTCTTTTGGTGATGAGCTTGGTAGTGGAACAATTTTAGCCCAAAGAGTAAAAGATAATTTTTTTGATGAGTTAAAAAAATTTGCAGAAAATAGATATATTGTTGCTGTTTGTAATGGTTTTCAAACATTAACTAAACTTGGATTTCTTCCAAATATTGATAACAACTTTGAAATTACTGCTCAACTTTTACCAAATAACTCTAATAGGTTTGAAAATAGATGGATAAAACTTAAAATTGATAATAATTTTTTAAAAAATATGAAAAATAGAACTATTGAACTTCCAATAAGAAACTTTGAAGGAAGATTAGTTTTTAAAAACCAAAAAACTATTGATAAAATTATTGAAAATAGTTTAATTCCACTCTATTATGATGATTACTCAAATGGTTCACATCTTAATGCTGCTGCTCTTTTAAATATGAATAGAAATATTTTAGGCTTAATGCCACATCCAGAGGGCTATTTCGATCCATATCAACATCCAAACTGGAATAAAAATATAAAAATTTTAAAAAAAACTCCTGATGGTTTAGAGTTTATTAAAAATTTTATTGAAAATAGCTAAATTTTGTTATTCATAAAAATAAAAAACATAATAACACAGCTGTATAATGAATCCTATTTTATAAAAGTCAATTAATAATGCTGTTTTTTTCTACTTTATTTTGTCAAAATTATCTTTTAATTGTATGATTTATTTTTGTTATAAAAATATAACAATTTGATTTTTATTGTATCTCTTTGTTCTCTTCAACAATATCAATCATACCAAAACCAGCTGAATTTCTCCCTCCAAGACCACACTCAAGTGAAAAATATATCAACTCTGGATCACCATCAAGCCAAAAATGTCCCTGCCATCCCTTTACAACAATTCCTTTAAAACTCTGAATCTTCTCTTTTAAAAACTCTTTTTTCACAGGTAAAATTGATATTGAGTAGGGACAACTATCTGAATTATTAAATGCCATCCATTTTTTTCTAATATTTTCGTTTACTCTATCAGAAAACTCAGACTCTATTGGATTAAAGTAGTATGTTTTCTCCTCTCCATCTAAATCTTGAAAGGTTTTGTGAATCTCTATTGGTGTTACTGTGCTAATTCGTACTCTATTTTTTTCAATTTGATTAATCTTTATTATTTCAGCAGATGATAGATATAGATTGTTTTCACCTATAAACATTAATTCTTTATTAAAAATAGATTTTGCAACCTCCTCTAATAATTTATCATAAGGAGATGATACTATAAAACTCACTTTATTTCTAAATTTAAACTCTTTTTTCTCTTTATCAAAAACCCCTCTCTCTAAAACATTACTAAATGTAAAAAGTTTAAAATTATTTATATCATATTTAAAACCAATATCATGAAAATTTTTTAGTGGTGTTTTTTTTAACAAATCATAAATAAAACTTTGAATTTGATATGAATAACCTGTTTTTAAAGTGATATTTTTATCACTTTGTAGTGTAAATTTAACTCTCATAACTAACCCCATAAATAAATATAAATTACTACAACAAATATCTTTCCATAATTAAAAGATAGTTATATTATCTATTTTTAGAGGTTTTTTAACAAGAAAAAAGATACTTTATTTTTTAAACAGAAAAAATATATTTTGTTTTTTTTGTTTTTTACAGAAAAAATTAGTTTTTATAACCTATCTCAAAAGATAAAAGATGAATATTACCACCAAACTCAACATCTCCACCATACAAATCACTATGTTCACTCTCTTTAAGATGAAAAATAAGTGCATAAGAGAGGTTTAAAACTAAAGTTTTTAATCTATATGAGAGGCCTAAGGAGAATCCATATCCATCTTGATCAATATAGTTTGTTAATCTATCATGGGATTCAATAGTTTTTGGAGTATATGAAAATCCTCCATTAATAGTAAAATTATTAATTACTTTGCTAAATCCTAATGCAATTTTTAAAATATCTCTAAATTTAACAGAACCAAATCGATTTTGTAAATCCTCAATTTTCAAAAGAGTCATATCGGAGTTTATTGATGTTATTGAGTAGGGTTTAGGTGCCCCACTCCAAAATTGATAACTTAAATCGGAAAAAATTAGTAAATCTATTTTTTCAAAAAAGTATGATAAACCTAACTCAATTTTTGGAGGAGTCCAAAATCCAATTCCCTCAATAAAAAGCTCTATATTTGCATCTTTTCCAGCTCCATTCATATCTTTAAGTTTTATTGAAGCAGGTATTTTATATGGTAGTGATTGAGCCTCTCTATAAACAAGACCATAAGATAAATCTCCAACCTCTCCAAAAATAGAGAATATGAATGAAATCTTATGTTTCACCCCAAGATATAAATCTTTATTCAATATTTTGGACTCATTATTATCTTTATACTCAAAATATACAGATGTCTCCCCCTTTACAGAGACCATTTGAGCAACTCCAAAACCAACTGAAAGCAGTTTTGAAATATATAATCCTCCTCCTGCATTCATTTGTATTGTATTAAGGTGAGAATGATAAGGATGATATTGATATTTTTTTTCATCAAAAACCTGAATTGAGGCAATTTTATCCTCAACTCCAAAATAACTCATTCCAATTATTAACCGATAGCCATTAAAATCAAAAACAGGAATTGTAAAACCAAAATTTAAACTATAGTAATTATCAGGTTTTTCAGGAGTTTCTGCTTCAGTTTCAGGTGTTGAAAAATCTAAATTCATAAAATTATATCCAACTCCAACCCCACTACTCACCCCAATTATAGCTAACTTTGCAGGATTATAGTAAGTAGCAGAGTAATCATCAACAGCAGCTGTTTGAGCCCCAGAACGGCTTTGTGAAAGAGCATTTATTCCCCAACCTCTTGCACCACTTGCAAAAACAGAAGATATTATAAAAAAACTAAACAAAAATGCTATATATCTCAATAAAACTCCTAAAAATTAAAATAAAATTTATATTTTTTCTTTATTTTGAAAGAAAAAACTGTTTATACTATATGAATAAATAAAACAAAAGCAAGATGTATATATAGAATAGTTACAGATTTTCATAATTTTTTTACTTTCAACACACAAAAAAATGTTGAATTAGTTTTACAAAAAAAATAAAAATATGTTAATATCTTTTTGAAATATTTGATGGAGTTGTAATGGATTTTTTTAACACAATGGCTAGAACCTCTTGTAAAAAAATGGTTATTATAAATGAACCACAAACAGGACTAAAAGGTATTATTGCAATAAATAATAATACACTTGGTCCCTCTGTTTGTAGTTGTAAAATGTATCCATATAAATCAATTGATAGTGCAATAAATGATGCTCTTCAGATTGCCTCTGCAAACACTTGTAGAGCTGCTTTAACAAATACTGATGTTGGTGGTGGAGCTATTATTCTTATTGGAGATCCTGATTTAGATAAATCGGAATTTTATTTTAGATCTCTTGGAATATATATTCAACAGTTTAAAGGGGAACTTTTTATAACAGCAGAATCTGGTGTTACAGAGCAAGACATGCTTTATGTTAAAAAAGAGACTCCATATGTTTTAGGACTATCTCAAAAGTATGGAGGCTCTGGTAATAGAGCAAAACATACTGCTCAAAGTGTTCTTGAGGGTATGAAAGCAGCAGTTAAGGAGCGTTTTGGTGAAAGCTCTTTAAAGGGGAAAAAAGTTGCTCTTCAAGGGCTTGGATATGTTGGAGAGGCACTAATCAGACTTCTTGTTGATGAAGGAGCTAATCTAACTGTTACTGATTTAGATTATGATAAAATCAAACAGATTCAGGATATCAACTCATCTATAAAAGCAGTTAAACCAAGGGAGATATATGGTGTTGAGGCAGATATTTTTGCCCCTTGTGCTTTTAGCTCTATAATGACTCTTGAAAATGCAAAAGAGTTAAAAGTATCAATAATCGTTGGTTCTGCAAATAGTATTTTTGAAAATGAAGAGGGTGAAAATTATGTTGCTGAAAAGGGGATTCTTTATATTCCTGGATTTGTTATAAATGGTGGAGATATCATTCAAGTCTCAAACGAACTAAAAGGGATGAGCGAAGAAAAAACTGATGAGGAGATTAAACAGATTTTTTATAAAACTATCAAACTTATACAGAAAAGTAAAGATAGTAAAAAATCGATTAAATCTCATGCTCTTTCTGAAGCAAAAAACTATATTGATGGAATATCTTCTGTTAAAATGTTGAGGTAATTATGAAAGAGTATACTATTTTAACAATAAATCCAGGCTCAACATCAACAAAAATTGGTGTTTACAAAAATGAAAATGTGATTTTTGAATTAACAGTAAGGCATAGCACAAAACTACTTGAGTCTTTTAGTAAAATATGGGAACAGTATAGCTTTAGAAAAAAAGAGATTCTTGAAACTCTTCAAGAGCATAATATTGATGTATCAAAAATTGATGCAATAGTTGCAAGAGGTGGTTTAATAAGGCCAATTGCAAGTGGCGTTTACACTATTGATGAGGAGATGATTGAGGATGCAAGAAAAGGAGTTCAAGGGCAACATGCCTCTAATTTAGGTTGTGTTATTGGTTATGGAATTGGTTGGGAGTTTGATATTCCAGCATTCATTGTTGATCCTCCAGCAGTTGATGAGCTTGAACCACTTGCAAGAGTATCTGGAAATGGTTTAATTGAACGAAATAGCCTTTTTCATGCACTTAATATATTTGCAACTGGAAGAGTTCATGCCCAAAAAATGGAAAAAAAATTCACAGATTTAAATTTAATTATTGCTCATTTAGGTGGTGGAATAACTGTTGCAGCACTAAAAAATGGAAAAGCAATAAATGTTAACAATGGTTTAGATGAAGGACCATTCTCTCCTGAAAGATCTGGCTCTCTTCCACTTTTTAAAGTTATTGAGATGGCATACTCTGGAGAGTATTCAAAAGAGCAATTGAAAAAAATGGTTGTTGGAAAGGGAGGCTTTGTATCTTATTTTGGTAATAACAACTCTTTTGAAGTTGAAACACTTGCAACTGAAGGTTCAGAGAGACATCGCCTTGTTTTTGAGGCTATGGGTTATCAAATATCTCAAGAGATTGGAGCAAGAGCCACAAATCTAAAAGGGAAAATTGATGCTATTATATTAACTGGTGGATTAGCTCATGCCTCAATGCTTGTTGATTGGATAAAAGAGAGAGTATCTTTTATTGCTCCAATATATGTTTATCCTGGTGAGAATGAGCTTAAAGCTCTTGCACTTGGTGGGTTAAGAGTTCTAAGAGGTGAAGAGAATCCTAAACAATATAGTGATAAAAACAAAAAAGTTGGAGTTTTATATTGGGTAAATATTGGTTACTATGATCAAGCTATTGAGACATTTGAAACTGTTTTTAAAAATCATGGCTATCAAATTAGAAATCAATGTAGTAATTTGGAGCTTATATATAAAAACTGTCAAGGTAGTGAAGAGGCAACAACAGAGGCTCTAAAAAGTTTTGAAAGAGATGGAGTTGATGCAATAATCTCAATTGGAACACCTGCTTCAATAAGAGCAAATCATTTTCTTTTGAATAAAAAGATCCCTTTAGTTTGCACAGGAATATATAATAGAGATATATTAGACTCATCTCTTAATAAAAAAGGCTCAAATCAAAATATTTATGCCTCATATTACTCTATTCCTATAGAGGAACAACTTGAAAAAACCATACTTCCTATCAAAAAAAATCTTAAAAAAGTTGGCATGATTTTTAAATTGGGTGAAAGACACTCCGAAATTCAACATGATTCTTTAAAATCTTGGGGAGAGAAAAATGGAGTTGAGATTTTCTCATTTAATATACAAAAAGATGAGGATTTTACTCTCGCTAAAGAGTATTTTACTGAAAATGAGATAGAGTTTCTTATTTTAGATGCAAACACAACAACAGCAACAACTCCCAAAGCAATTATCTCTGATATCACTGAAAAATTTCCAACACTATCTGCAATTAGTAGTAAAGTATCTGAAGGGGCACTTTTCAGCTATATGACACCTTGGGATGAAGTTGCAAAACTATCAGCTCAAATGATTATACAAATTCTTAATGGTGAACAACCACAAAAAAAATCGAATTCACCAAAAGAGAAAAAACTTTATGTTAATAAACAGATTGCAGAGAGATTCTCGCTTACAAACATAATAAAAAAAGAGCTTAAATCTATTGAGTGGGTTTAATAAAATATAATAAAAAAAAGCTTTACTAAAAAAATTAGCTATTTTTAGTCATTTTTCATTGAAAGTGGTTGTCCTGTTGCCTCTAGAATATTAAACCAAAATCTTGAGTTGGTGTTAACAGTTTTTCTTTTTGAAATTGCAACTTCAATAGGAACATGTGTGTAAATATTATTCCACATTCCAACAATCATATCAGTTTTTCCTGCCATTGCTGCATGAACAGCAAATTGAGCTAACAAAATGCAAAAAATTGAATCATTTGGAGTTGCAGCAGTGCTTCTAATAATATAACTTGGATCAATATATTTTAGATTTATATCAATTTTTTTCTCTTTGAAATAGGCTTTGATTTTATCTCGTAAATAGAGACCAATATCATTTAAAACAACATTACCAGAGGCATCTTTTTTTACATTTGCTAAATCACTATCCATTAAATCTTGACCAGCTCCCTCAGCAGCAACAATCACAGCATGATTTCTATTTTTTAAACGTGTTTCAAGATGTTTAAAAAAACCATTATCACCATATAAATCAAAGGAAACCTCAGGAAGTAGTAAAAAATTTACATGACTCATTGCTAACGTTGCATTTGCAGCAATAAAACCGGAGTGACGCCCCATAAGTTTTACTAATCCAATTCCATTTGGTGCCCCTTCAGCTTCTGTATGAGCAGCTGAAATAGACTCAACTGCTTTTGAAAATGCAGTTTCAAATCCAAATGAGCGTTGAATATAGCTAATATCATTATCAATTGTTTTAGGGATACCAACAACAGAAAGTGGAACATTTTTTGATATTGCATACTCTGCTAACTCATGAGCTCCTCTTAATGTTCCATCTCCACCAATTGTAAAAAGAATTTGAACATCAAGCTCCAGAAGTCTATTCAAAAGCTTCTCCATATCATCACCACCACCTCTTGATGAACCAAGAATAGTTCCTCCTTCCTGATGAATATCTTTAACAATTTCTGGTGTTAAAACCACTGGTTCATAACCAATATCAGGATCTAAACCATTATATCCATACTTAATTCCTAAAATCTCTTTAACGTTATAACGGTAATGACACTCCATAACAATTCCACGAATAACATCATTTAATCCAGGACATAATCCTCCACAAGTAACAATTGCAACTCTTGTATTTTCTGGATTAAAAAAGATACTCTCTCTTGCTCCTGCAAGCTCAAAACTCTCCTCTATTTTGGAACGAGAACCTTTATCCTCAAAAAATGTTGTTTTATAAAATGTTCTTTTTCCCTCCTCAACAAAAGCTGAAATTTTACCTGCATATCCCTCTACTAATGGTGATTTATAAGTTGGTTTACCTAAATTTTTAATATGAAAATCCATAATCTCTCCGAACAAAACAAGCTATTCTAAATCAATAATAGATAATTTTCAATAAAATTGTGAATTTTGTGGATTTTTATCTTTTATTTTATTTTTTATCTTTTTATTTAAAAATTCTTTACAAAAATCTATAAATATTGTATTAATTATTTTAATCATGTTGGCTTTAAGTATATTATTGGGGGAAATTATGAAAAAATTAATATTTTTATTCTCAATATTGTCTATTTTTATAGGTTGTAGTGAAAATAATAGTAAAGGTTGTATAAATCATTTCGATTGTAATAGTGGTTTTTGTAATTTTGAAAATAGCACTTGTGAAATAAAAGAGTGTGAAGAGTGGAAAGAGTTACAAAATGGTGAGTGTATTTTAAAAGCTGGAAGATGTGTTGAAGATGATAATTGTAGTTATAATAAAATTTGCAACACAGATACAAAAATATGTATAGTTCATCCATGTATTGAATTTCAAAATTGTAGTGAAAATGAGGTTTGTAAACTTTCAATAGATGATTTTACAGCTTATTGTGAATGTAAGGATGGTTATAAGTATATTGATGATTTAGGTTGTTTTGCCTGTTTTAATAATGAGATTGAGGAGATTAGTTGTGGTTTTAATAGTAATGGGAAAAAAATAAGAACTTGTATTCATGGAGAGTGGGGGAATTTTAGTAATTGTATCGATTCTGATATTTGTGTTAATGATGATTTAAGAGATGTTGAGAATTTTTGTGGTTTTAATTTAAGAGGCAAACAGCCACAAAAATGTGTTTTAGGTCAGTGGGTAGATAATGGTAATTGTATCGATTCTGATATTTGTGTTGATGATGATTTAAGAGATAATGAGAATTTTTGTGGTTTTAATTTAAGAGGCAAGCAACCTCAAAAATGTGTTTTAGGTCAGTGGTTAGATAGTGGTAATTGTATTGATTCTGATATTTGTGTTGATGATGATTTAAGAGATGTTGAGAATTTTTGTGGTTTTAATTTAAGAGGTGAGCAACCACAGAAATGTGTTTTAGGTCAGTGGGTAGATAATGGTAATTGTATTGATTCTGATATTTGTGTTGATGGCTCTCTTGATATATTAAATGATGTATGTGGTTTTAATTTAAGAGGTGAGCAACATAAAATATGCCTCTCTGGAGAGTGGATAAATAGTGGAGATTGTATTGATTCTGATATTTGTGTTGATGATAATTTAAGAGATATCTTTTGTGGGATTGAAAACTCTGGTATTGGTGAGGATATCTGTATTTTAGGTCATTGGAGTTCTGTTAATTGTAGTTCTTGGGAAAAAATAGACTCTAATCTATCAAACAAAAAAATGGTTGTTGATGAAAATTTAAATGTTTTTGTAATAGGAGAGATATCTAATTCTCTTGATGATAATCAATATTTAGGAGGAGTAGATTTTTATCTCATAAAATATGACTCATTTGGTAATAAATTATGGTCAAAACAGTATGGAACAGAGTTTAATGAAACTGTAAATGCAGTTGATATTGATAGCTTTGGGAATATTTATATATCAGGTATAACATCTGGAGTATTTTTAGAATCTGGTAATTATGCTGATGATGATATATTTTTTATTAAAGTTAGTGCTGAAGATGGTTCTTTGTTGATGATGAATCAATATGGAACTAATGCTAAAGAGATTGGAGCTTTTATAAAAATTGACTTTGAAAATAATATCTATATTACATCTGTATCTTATGGTCAAATTGCAGGAGATGTAAATATTATAAACACAAAAACAGATAGTTTCATAACAAAATTTAACTTTTTAGGGGAACAGTTATGGAGTAGAAATATTGGTGAAAACTATAATGACTATATAACATCAATCACATCTGATATTAGTGGAAATATATATATAACAGGCTCTCAAACAGGTCAAAATGGACATGATGTATATATTATTTCTCTTGATGGTAGTGGTAATATTCTTTGGAAAAATATACTATCAACAACATCAGAAGAGAAAGGAAATTCAATTTACATTAAAGATAATTATCTCTATATTACAGGATATACATCTGGAGCTTTAGATGGAAATATAAAAATTGGTAGAAATGATATTTTTCTTGCTAAATATTCAATAAATGGAGTTAAAGAGTGGGTAAAACAGATTGTAACAACTCTTGATGATTATGGATACTCAATATTAGTTGACAATAGTGATTCAATATTTCTTCTTTCAAATGAAACAAATAATTTTTCTAAATTTAATCAAAATGGAGAAAAACTTTGGGCTTTGTCACTTAATGCAAAAATTGAGATTAAAAATATAGATGATGCAATTTTTATACTTGGAGAAAAAAATTTATATAGATTTAATAGTTCTATTGGATGTAATCCCTCTTGTAATATTTGGGAAATCTGTTATCCAAATAATCAATGCATTGTTTCACCATATTTTTGTAATATAAATAGTGATTGTGAAATTGGTAGATATTGTGATTTAAATGAGCATCTTTGTAAAATTGGTTGTAATTTAGATTCAATGTGTTCCTATGATAATTATTGTGATTTAAACAGTTTTAATTGTAAATTTGGTTGTTTAAATGATGAAAACTGTCTTTTGGGTAAGTATTGTAATTTATCTGAAACTATTTGTAAACCATTTGAGTATTCTCAATTTTTTAATGGTGATTTTTCAGAGTGGGAAAATGATTCTAAAGCTAAATATTGGACTGGTGGAGTAAAAAGTGAAGATGGAGATTCATCCCCATCAATAAATATAACAACTAATTTAAAATCTGACAAAATATTTTTAGGAAGAAATAGGGCAAATAGTTTAACTTTTAACATGAAAGGCCAAGGAAAAATACTAATAAAGTTGTGTAGTAGAACCTATATTTTGAACCTAATAGGAGATAATACAACATTCACTTATTCAAATAGTTCTAACATCTATAATATTTTTAATACAAATGGAATTTGGCAACAATTTACAGTTAATATTGGGGATGAGATAGTTTGGAATGAGGGTGATGAGTGCTTTATTGAGTTCAGAAAAGGATATGATTACTATTTTAATGCATATATTGATAATGTGGTTTTAAATTACGAATAGAGATTAAATGAAAATAACAATCTTTTTATTTAAAAATGAAGAGTATCTTTTATTTAAAAATAGAATATGCATCATTTGCATCTTTAATTGGCATTTTAGAGTCATGAATCTGATTCCAATTTGATGCAGCAATATTATATTTCTCAATTTCAAGCTGTTTTTTTGTAATCTCATTTTGCTTTTTATAGTAGGCAATCTGTTCCTCTTTTGTTTTATTACTAAATTTATTTGGTGAGAATATAAATGAGATAAAAGAGAGTGCAAGAAAAATCTCAATAATACTACTCCAGCCACCAACAGCATCAAAAAACAGGCTAAACAGAAATGCAATCAACTTCATAATAAAAAGTGAACCAGAGTAAAATAACATGTAAAAAAGTATAGATAATATAATATATGGAATCCACCAAATAAATTTTTTACCAATTTGCTCCAATAATTGAACTAAAACACCAATAGAGAAAAGTATAAAAAATATCCATGGTAGATATATAAATATTGTTGAGAAGTATGAGTCATTTGGTAATGTAAATATTGATAATCCAGAGCTCCAAAGCATTGCACTATTTTGAGGCATCATTGCACTAAAAAATCCTGTAAAAGCACCAAAAACAGCTGTTATTTGAAAAAAATTAGGGTATGCCTTCCCATTAAAAATAAAAAACTCAGGTCCTTTTTGTATAAATTTTTTAACTAAAATAAATCCAATAGATAAAAATGTTATGAAAATATAGAAAAATGGCTGTTTTATATCAACAAGAGTGATATATGTATAAACTCTTGCTATATTAAAGCTGGAGTAAAAATTTTTAATGTTAAAAAAAGTATCTCTTTTCTTTTATAAAAAAACAAAAAATAAATTTTTTATAACTCTATAAGAATATATGGAGATTCAATTGAGTAATTGTTGAATCCATTTACCCCTTTTTCAAAAAATAGTAACATATTTTTTATGTTATTGAATGTTAATCCAAGTTTTTTTCTAAAGCTACCCTCATAAATCCCTGATTTATAAAGGCTAATAGAGGCATCAATCATAACAATATCAAATTGAGTTTGATCTGTTTTTAGAGATATATTTGAGATTGAATCAATAATTAAATAGTCTCCTTTTTTTACATTTGAAAACAAATCTTCACCTCTATCAATTGAGATATCTGGCTCAAATGTTTTAAATTTAGAGTCATCAAAAGAGTAAAATCGTGAACCATAATCCCCTTTTTCAAAAACTGAAACAGAGTTTAACTCTTTTGTAAAATTATTTTTTTTTCTAATTGTACCCTCATCATCATAAAGATGACCCTGAATAGAGCCATAAATATATGGATCTATTGAGATTTTTGGTAAAATTTCTTGATATTGAGAGAATTTTGATAGATAATTTATTAAAAATCCAGCACTTTTTGGTGAAAAATATATCTTTTTAAAATCTGTTGGTAGATTTTTTAGCTTTTTAAATGTTGGTAAATCTATATTTTTTTCACCTGAAAATGGTGTTGTCTCTTGATGATAAAAGTAGTTTGTGAGTATTTGAAAATTTAAAAATTTTCTATGCTGAATAATCTCTGTTCCAATTGTGTTGATATAATATTTTTGATAATATTTAATTGATAATTTTAGGTCAATAATCTCTTTTTGTGGATATTTTTTAGTAATTTGAGACTCTATTGATTTTATGAATCTCTCATTAATATCAGACAACCCTGTTTCAACTCGATTATGTTGATATGAATATTCAAAAAATATGTTTTTCTCTGGTAGAATAGAGTAAGTTTTTGCATTCATCAAAGCCTTTTTTAGTAGAATCTCAGGGGGAATATTAATATTTGATATAGACTCTCCAATAGAGTTTTTATCCACAACTCTAACTCTTTCAAGATGATTTTTTGTGAGTTGCTCCCCATATTTATAAAAACTCTCATTTATAATTAGTGCATCACCAAAATAGATACTCTGTTTTGTTAAAATATTTTTATAACTATCAAGTTTTTGTTTCAAAAATCTCCCTTTTATAAAAATCCCATTATCATTGGGATGTTATTAATAGTTTTGTGTTTTAGCTTAAAACCACAATCTTCAACTGTTTTATGCCACTTTTTAGATTGAAAAACTCCATAAATATGTTTATCTGTATGAACAGTTAACTCTTTTCCCTCTCTTATAAGATATATGTATGTTGATTCACATATATTTTCAGATTCATTAGGAATAAATCTATTTTCAATAAATGTTATTGAGAATCCATTTCCATAGTGTTGAGACATATTTGTCTCATTTTGTATAAATCCCTCTTTTAAAATATTTCGAAAAGCAATACAAACTCCATTTGGTTTAAGCCAATTTTTAATTTTATTAAACATCTCTTTTAGCAACTCCCAACTTTTTATATAATCAGCGGCCTCTCCAAGAAAAACAACATCAAACTTTTCAGAAGGTTCATAGTTAAAGATATCTCCCTGCTCATACTCAACCTCTGGATTAAGTTTTTGGGCAAGTTGAAGCATTGATTGGCTTATATCAACTCCAACAATATTAAATCTCTCTTTAAAATAAAAATCGTGATGACCACCACCACAACCAAGGTCTAATACTCTTTTTCCCTCTATTTCAGAGGAATCAAAAATCCATTTAATTATCTCTTTTGTCTCTTGTTCATACTCACTAAGAGGGCTAATTATAGGCCAAAGCCAAGAGAAATCACTATATAATTTCATAAAATCCTTTTAAAATTTATAGATTTTTTTCTATGTATTAATAAAAAACTTAATTTTTTTAGAAAAATAGCATTTTATTTTTCATATTTTTTATTATATTTAGTTCTATTTTAAATTCAATAAAAATATGTTTTATTATTTTATTTATCTCTTATGTTTTACAAAAACAGCTATATTGTATTAATTTTATTTTTTTAGTAAAATAAATGTAAACATAAAAAAATATCTTGATAGTTTTTTATATATTAACTAGAATCTCTTATTCTTTGTAATGATTTTTTTAGTTTTTATTTTGCGGTTAATATCTACTAGAGGTCTATGATGACAATAAGTTTAATAGGAAAATCAATTGCTGCCTCTGCAACACTGAAAATAAATGAGACAGCAGCTATTTTAAAGGCAAAAGGAGAACCAATTATCCATCTTGGAGGGGGTGAACCAAAAACAAAAGCACCAATTGATGCAATTTTGGCAGCAGCAGCAGTTCTTAATAGTGGAGAGGTTTGGTATACCCCTGCAGATGGACTTTTAGAGCTAAAGCAGGCAATTATTCGCTACACAGAGGAGTTTTATGCAACAAAAGTTTCTCCTCAAAATGTTATAGCTTCAAGTGGAGCAAAACAGGCAATAATGGTTGCTCTTCAGACTATTTTAGACCCAAATGATGAGGTTGTTTTTCCTGCTCCATATTGGGTTAGTTATCCAGAGATGGTAAAAATGTGTGGAGGTATACCTGTTGTTGCATATCCAGAGGATGGAACTTTTCAACCAACTATAAATGATATTGAGAGAGTTGTTACATCATACACAAAGGCTATAATTATTAATAGCCCAAATAATCCAAGTGGTGCAATATACTCTGAAAAATTTATATCAGATATTGTTCAGTTTTGTGAAGATAGAAATATCTATTTAATTATGGATGATATCTATCACAGACTTATTTTTGATAATAAGAGACCTATTAACTGCTATAAATATGCAAAAAATGATATTGAGAACTCCAAATTGATTCTTATTAATGGGATATCAAAACTTTATGCAATGACTGGTTTTAGAATTGGTTGGGCAGTTGCAAACAAAAAATTGATATCTGTTATGACAAATATTCAGGGGCATCAAACATCAGGACCATCAATTATTGTTCAAAAGGCAGCAACTGCTGCATTAAATGGAGTTCAATCATCTGTTGAGTCATTAAGATTAACACTTCAAAATAATAGAGATGTTCTTTTTGACCAATTTAAAACGTTTGATGGTATAAAACTTGAAAAACCACAAGGAACATTTTACTCTTTTGTAGATTTTCGTGCATATAGTAAAGATTCAACTAAACTTGCAAATTTTCTGCTTGAAAAAGTTAAAGTTGCAACTGTTCCTGGTGTTGAGTTTGGAATGGAGGGGTTTTTAAGAATATCCACTTGTGGAACAATTAAGGAGATAACAGAGGGAATTGCAAGAATAAAATGGGCAATAGATCCAAACTCTCCAAATGAACTATTTATTGGAAACAGAAAACTATTAAGGGATTGGCTATGAGTAAATATCTAAAATTTAATACTCCTGCATCTAAAAATAGTGGTGATTTAGCAAGTGACTATAAATTAGCAAATCATGGACTTGTTCATTTGGATAAAGTTTTTTGGAATCTTCCAATTGAATCACTTTATGAAGAGGCTATTTTTAGAGGAGAAGGGAGTTTGGTTAAAGGTGGTGCTTTTGTTGTTAATACAGGAAAATGGACCGCTAGGGCTGCAAATGATAAATATATTGTTTCAGAGGCAACAACAAAAGATAAAATATGGTGGGGAGTATATAATAGACCACTTGAAGCTGATAAATTTAGTGGTGTTATAACTAGAATTCAGGCTTTTTTACAGGGTGAGGAGCTTTTTGTTCAAGACTGTTTTGTTGGTTCTGATTCAGATTATAGAGTTCCCATAAGGGTTATAACAACAACTGCATGGCAAAGTTTTTTTGCAAAAAATATGTTTATCTCACCCAAAAACAAAGAGGAATACAGAAAACATATCCCAGAGTTTACAATTATTGTTGCACCATCTTTTAAGTTAGATCCAAGAATAGATGGAACAAAAACAGAGACAGGTGTTATGATAAACTTTCAGCAAAGATTGGCAGTAATTGCAAATACAAGTTATGCTGGAGAGATAAAAAAAACAGCATTTACAATAATGAACTATCTTAAACCACTTGAAGGGGTTATGGCAATGCACTGCTCTGCTAATGTTGGTAAAGGTGGTGATGTTGCACTTTTTTTTGGTTTAAGTGGAACAGGAAAAACAACACTATCTGCAGACCCAAATAGAGATTTAATTGGTGATGATGAACATGGTTGGAGTGATAGTGGTGTTTTTAATTTTGAAAATGGCTGTTATGCAAAAGTAATTCATCTATCTCAAAAAAGTGAACCAGAGATATATGAGTGTACAAGAAAATATGGAACAATTTTAGAGAATGTTGTATTTGATTCAACAACAAGAAAAATAGACTTAGATGATGAGCAATTTACTGAAAACACAAGAGCATCATATCCATTAGAGTTTATTGCTAACTCTATTCCAGAGAAAATGACAAAAACTCATCCTAAAAATGTTATATTTTTAACTTGTGATGCAACAGGTGTTCTACCCCCAATAGCAAAACTTGATATGGAGCAGGCAATATACCATTTTATAAGTGGATATACATCAAAAATAGCGGGAACTGAAATAGGCCTTGGAGTTGAACCAGAGATAACTTTTAGTGCCTGTTTTGGTGCTCCATTTATGGTTCATCATCCATTTTATTATGCAAATCTACTTCGTGAAAAAATGGAGCAGTTTGGTGCTAAATGTTGGCTTATTAATACTGGTTGGGTTGGTGGAAAATTTGGTGTTGGTAAAAGAGTTAGTATTAAACACACAAGAAATATGTTAAATGCTATTCTTAATGGAGATTTAGATAGTGTTGAGTTTGTAAAAGATAGAGTTTTTGGCTTTGAGATACCACTAAGTTGTCCAAATGTTCCTGAATCTGTTTTAGATCCATCAACTGCTTGGCATGATAAGGAGGAGTATTGGTCTAAATATGACTCTCTTGCTACAAGATATATTGAAAACTTTAAACTATTTTTAGATGGTTGCCCTCAATCAATTCTAAATGCTGGTCCTAAAAGAGTTTTAATATAAAAATCAGAAGAAAAAAATAGAAAAAAATAGAAAATAAAAAAAAATTTGAATAAAATCTTTATAATCAGTGTCTAAAAAAATTTTAATGTTTTTTGGGGGATTTTATGAAAAAAATTATTATTCCAATTATTTTATCACTATTACTATCTTGTACCCATCAAGAAAAGAGAGAGGAGAGTATGCTTTCACGATATGATAATGGTGTATTTGCAGATAAACCTGTTCCATCTGAAGAGGAACCAGAAACTAAAGTTACAAAAAGTAGTAATAAATCTAACACAAAAAAAGATAGTAGTTCAAATAACTCTAAATTTGATTCATTCTGTTTTAAAAATAAAAAAAATAGTGAAAAAGGCTCTATATTAGCAAAAAGTAAAGGTGTTTTAGTTTTAAGAGTTTTTAGTAACTCAACATCTATTGGAGAGAAAGATTTAACAATAAATGAATCAGAGATGCAAACAAGAGTAGTGATGGCAAATGCACTTGGAACTGTGAATGGATTTTTAGGTCAAAAAATAGGTGATGAACTTCAACAGATTCTTGATGCAAATGCTAAAACAACAACAAAAACAACAACAAAAACAAAAAAAGGCAAAAAAGGGAAACAAAAAGAGGAAATAGTAGAGAGAGTTGAGATAACTGAGGTTATAACCAAAGCAAAATTTAATAACTTTCAAGTTACAGATAGAGTTGAAGTTGGTGATAAAGTATACACTTGTGGTGAGTTAGATTTACAAAAATATTATAGTGATATTTTAGGCAAATTGATTAGTGAGGAGAATATTCCTAAAGTTTTAGAGGCTATTCAGGATAAAATTCTTATTGATGCAATATCAGAGTTATAGAGATTAGAAACTTAAATTTAAAAATTAATAAAAATCTATTTTTTTACCATTAAAACCAATCTAAAG